>CBFDEE010000350.1:0-3103 GCA_965603745.1 uncultured Bacteroides sp.
AAAAATATCAGGTCCTTTCCGCTTTAAATCCCGGTACGGATGATGCTCAGTATTTCTTCCGGACGAATATCTTTATATCGTCGTAATACGCCGTACTGGTACCCGACGAGAAGTTATATGCCCCGATGACAAAATCATTGAATCCGTCTTTCGGGGTAATGCATTCACCGGTCTCAGCAATGAATTTGCCATCCAGCCAGAATTTTGCTTTCTGCCTTACGAAGTCAAATTCTGCCCGGACCTGGTACCAGGTCCGGGTGTTGTAGTCAATGGTATCATGGCAGGTGAATCCGATCGTACCTCCATTCTGGAATCCCACGATATTACGGTAGCGATAGGTATTTCCTGACTCCTTGAATCCGAACCCTATCACGTATCCCTTTTCCGGCTGGTCAATGTAAACGGCCCCTTCGTACCGCATTTCATCGGCAATGCTGTCAAGTGGAACCGCTTCAACCCTTGCCCAGTTCGGCCTGGATGACAGCCGGAAAGATTTGGTGCCCTCGAAGGCGACATCTTCGGAAATGCCTGCAGATTCACCACTGAAACGCGTCACCCACTTGGCCGAGGGGTGGCTGCCGGTCGTATAGTCTTCGAAATCATCGCTGAATACCAGTATCCACTGTGCTGTATCCTTTGTAATGAAGCTAAGTTCATTCCCGTAGCGGGTACCGTTATCGTTGGTGGCATATGCCCTTACAAAATACATGGTGTTGGGGACCAGGTCCCTAAGCGATCCGATGAAACAGCCGGTCCCCGATCCGGCACTGAGTGTGTAATCTTCCATGGTAGGCGCAGTGGCTGTGTCCCATACGAATCCCCTTGAAGTCACGGGCATTCCTCCGTCATCGGGGACAGATCCTCCGACTACGGCAGAATACTCCTCCACCTGAGTGACGCCTGTTGTGTATACGTGCGGCAGGGTGTCGGTGGTCTGCAGGCTGATTTCATTGCCGTATGCCAGTCCCGCAGAATTCACGGCATAAGCCCTGAAATAATAATCAACCCCGGCATCCAGTCCCTCGATAAAACAATTGAATGAATCCACAACCAGCACTCCCGCCATCATGTTATCATAGATGGTGGCTTCCGGTTCGGTATGCCAGGCCATGCCGCAGGACAGGATCCGGTCTCCTCCGTCATCGGTGATCTTGCCCCTCGCCAGGACGGAATTTACGATCGTTGAAGTAACTTCGGTTGTACTTACCTCGGGAAGGGTAACGGGTTCTTCTTTTTTGCAGGAGATGAGAAGCAGGAATGAGACAAAGAATATACCCTGTTGAAAGAATGAAGTTTTCATTATCAGGGGTATTTAAAATAAAGATAGGCTACCTGGATAAAAGTATCAAGGTGTTCGTCAAAAACCATCCCCAGCCTCTGCCATCGGTATGATGGCAGGTAATCCGGAGCGTTAACCGTCCTATTCCACCCGCAGGCTGTTTGCGGGATTGGCCGAGGCTGCACGGTAGGAATTATAGCTTACCGTCATAATGGCGATCAGGAGTATGAAAACCGATACCAGGATGAGCGCTAAGGCATATATGCCAGGATTATAATTTATATGATAGGCGAAGTTCTGCAGCCATGCCCTGATGCCGAAATAGGCAGGAGCGGCTAGGGCTGTTGAGATCAGGAGCAGCCTGATTGTTTCCTTTGACAGGAGAATCATAACAATGTTCACCGAGGCACCCATGGTCTTGCGGATCCCGATCTCCTTGGTCCTCTGGTTTGTACTGTAGGATATCAATCCCAGCAGGCCCAGACAGGAAAGGAATATTGACAGCAGGGAGAAAATTGCCAGGATCTTTCCAGTGCGTCTCTCCGTATCGAAGAGCCTGTCGAACTCATCGTCCAGCCAGGTATACTCGAAGGGATAGCCTGTACTGAAGTCCTCCCAAACCTGGCTGACATAATCAACCGTTTCCTGCATATTTCCACCGGCAAGTTTAATGGTAACCGCACCGCCATAATTGCCCCGCATGAAATGGATGGCCACGGGATTTATCTCCTTCTGCATGGATTCGAAATGAAAATCCTTTACAACGCCAATAATGTTATAATACCTTGAGATCTGACCGCCCTCATCGGGTTCAAAGAAGCGTGTATTCAGCGGGTCCTTTATACCGAATGCCTTCACTGCAGCCTCATTTATCAGCATCCCGAATGAATCTGTAGGCAGTGCCGGATCGAAGAATCTTCCTTCAATGATTTCAAGACCGATGGTCTTGTCGTAATCATATGTGGTATAACAGGTTGAAAGCGTGTAGATGTCGCCCTGGCTCGCTCCCTCCAGCCAGTGGGCATTCTCCCAGTAACTCCAGGAAGGCACATGGGTCGAATTGGAGACGGCAGTAACGTTTGAATGCTGTCTTATCTCTTCCTTGAATGCTTCCATCTTCTGGTTCAGGGCATCTGCCCGGCGCACAAGCAGTACCTGTTCCTTATCGAACCCGGGATTCTTCTTCTGCATATAGGTCAGTTGCCGGTTCACCATGAATGTTCCCAGGAGGATCACAATGGACACGGCAAACTGCAGAACAATCAGAAGGCTCCTGAGGAAACTCTTGCTGGAACCGCCCTTTATCTCCGATTTGAGGACGGACACGGGCCGGAACGCAGCCAGTACAAATGCAGGGTAGCTGCCCGAGAGGAGTCCCACGAAAACCGCAAAAACGATCAGCAGTGGTATGGTCCAGGGATCTCTGAATATATCAAACACAAGGTCGAGGCGGATCAGCTTGTTATAGCCCGGAAGCAGCAGGTAAACCAGGATCACCGCAACGATCAGGGCGAATATGCTCAGGAAAACCGATTCGGCCAGGAACTGGGTGATCAGCAGGGAGCGGGATGAACCGACCACCTTTCGAAGTCCCACTTCCCGGGCCCGCGTAGTCGAACGGGCCGTTGCCAGGTTCATGAAGTTGATGCAGGCTATGACCAGTATCAAAATCGCTATGACCATGAAAATATACACATACATCGGATTCCCTCCCGGTTCCAGTTCGTATTGCAGGTCGGAATACAGGTGGATATCCGTAACCGCCTGGAGCCGGTACCCATAGGAATTCCCCGCTTCTGTAAATTGTTGCAGGTCTAAACCCAT
>CBFDEE010000351.1:0-3060 GCA_965603745.1 uncultured Bacteroides sp.
GAGCTGGTTCAGGATGCCGGTTTCATTTATGGGAAGTTCATGGACCGTTCCGTTCAGTTCGAACTTTCCTTCATCTATGCGGTTCCCGTAGCGGCCGACGACTGCACCGAAATACGGGTCGCCTGCTGCGGTATAGCTTTCCACGTCATTGAACCCGAGTGCGATATCGCCCGGATTTCCGTCTTTATCCGGTACCAGGATTGCCGTTATAACTGCGCCGAAATTGGTGACATAGACCTCCATCCCGGACTCATTACTGAGCCTGTAGAGATCTGTTTGTTTTCCGTCTATGGTTTTCCGGAATCCTTCGGCATCAAGGAACCATTCAGCTTCCGCCGGTTTTTCCGGCAGTCCTCTGAGTCCCCTGCCAAACTTGGAATTTTTACAGGAACTGCCGGATATGACAAGGATCAGGATCAGAAGGGCACGAATTACTTTCATTGTATCAGGTTAAAATTTGGTTTGTAATAATCTTGGCAGGATAAAAATAAGACTATCTGCTAAATCCTGAACTGCCTGGCACAGAAATTTTACACGCGGACGGCAATCAGGCTTTTAAGCCGGATATGCGGAGAACCGGCCAGGCGGGTATCCGTGTTGTGTCCTGGAAACAGGATTAACGTGTTTAATGTCCGGAGAATTTCTCCCCGGCTTCGATCCGTACCGTCAGGAAGTTATCCCTGGGCGGAAGGGGACAGGTGGCAAATGGTGTGAAAGCGCAGGGAGGATTGTAAGCCCGGTTAAAGTCAATCATAACGGTGCCATCCGGACCCGGTTTTTCTGTGTAGAGGAACCGGCCTCCACCGTAAGTCTCAAGTCCGCTCGTCTCATCCGCAAATATGATGAACAGGCCTTCGTCCGAGTCCACCGGGTATAATTCCTGACCGGTACCTCCTATGCTGAACCGCAGTATTCCCGGGCACAGGTATTTTTCGGCGGTTCCCAGTACCGTGGGTATCAAAAACTCCCTGGGTTCACTGAATGCTTCGAATACAGCTTTTATCTGCCAGTTCCGGTCCGGGGCGAAAGTTTCAATCCCGTGAAATTCCCCTACAGCCGGATTTTCATAATCCCTCAAACGGATGCCGTACCTGTCGCCGCGCTGAATAACAAACCAGGCCAGGCTGCCGCATTCAAGCAGGCTGGGGTGACCGGAACGGTCGGCGGCGATTTCCATTTCCCCTGCAAGTGTATCCCCGTTAAGAATCCCTGAGCCTTTTTCGGGGATAAACAGGATCCTGCCGTTCTCAAGTATATACATCCCAAGGCGGGAAGGGGCCTTTTCCGGGAATATGATCCGGTTCGAGGAATCGGATCCAAAGCTGTTCTCACCCTCCCCGAGCCAGTAGAGTCCCGCTAGATTCAACCAGCCCGTCTCTGACTTCAGCCTTGCTGTCCTTTGCTCCTGCCAGAGCTTATGCTCCTGCTCAAAGGTGTTTTTGACCTTCCCGCCGCAGGCAGCAAGAAAGAACAGTAACAGAATAGGCGAAATCCTCAAGCTCATTTAAAATCATTTTAAACAAGTCGCAAATATATGGAAAAACCGGTGATTGAGGACCCCCCGCAGGCATTTGCGGCATGCTGACCGGAAATTGTAACAAACCACAGGCCATCAGGTATGGAATAATTTTTATTTTTACTCCTTATTCACAGAACGGACATTTCATAAATCACTAATAACTAAACATATGGAATCAACTTTCAATTTAGGCTGGGTTGACTATACCATAATGCTTGTATATTTCGGCTTCGTGCTTGGTATAGGATGGACATTGAAGCGGTATATGAAGTCCTCCACTGATTTCCTCGAAGCCGGCCGTTCGATCCCTGCCTGGATCACGGGACTTGCTTTCATCGCAACAAACCTGGGAGCGCTTGAGGTAATCGGGATGGCGGCCTCAGGAGCCAAATACGGAATGGCAACAGTCCACTTTTACTGGATCGGAGCCATCCCGGCCATGATATTCCTTGCCATATTCATGATGCCTTTCTACTACGGATCAAAAGCAAGGTCGGTACCGGAATACCTTAAACTTCGCTTCGATGAGAAGACCAGGGGATTCAATGCATTTTCTTTTGCCGTAATGACGATATTCGCCTCCGGGATATCCATGTATGCCCTCGCCCTGCTCATGGAAACTTTGCTGGGCTGGGATTTCAATTTCAGCCTGATCATCTCGGCGATAATCGTACTGGTATATGTCTATCTCGGGGGACTCACATCCGCTATCTATAACGAGGTGCTGCAGTTTTTCCTGATCGTCGTCGGATTTACACCGCTGGTTATACTGGGACTCATCCATATCGGCGGATGGGAAGGGTTAAAGGAAAGCCTGGTTGACGTGGCAGTTCGTAATGGTTTCGAGGCTGGAGCCTGGAGCAATTCATGGAAGTTTATGGGCAGTACGGATTCAAACCCGATGGGCGTCGAATGGTTCGGGATTATTGTGGGACTCGGTTTTGTGCTGTCATTCGGTTACTGGTGTACTAACTTCCTGGTGGTTCAGCGGGCCATGGCCGCTGATTCCATGGCGGGTGCGAGAAAAACACCGCTGATCGGGGCGATCCCGAAGATGTTCATTCCGGCCCTTGTTATCATTCCCGGCATGATTGCCATCGGTCTGACATCCATGCCGGAAGCAGGATTCGAACTACCGGTCAAGGGAGCCAGTTATGATTACGACAAGGTAATTCCCGTATTGCTCGGCCACTATTTCCCGACCGGTGTGCTCGGGCTCGGGCTTACCGCCCTGATGGCTTCCTTTATGTCGGGTATGGCCGGAAACGTAACTGCTTTCAATACGGTCTGGACCTATGACATCTACCAGAGCTATATCAACAAGAACAAATCAGACAGGCATTATCTCCGGGTGGGACAGCTTACGACAATATTCGGGGTTATCGTGAGCATCGGAGCCGCATACATGGCCCGGATGTTCAACAACGTCATGGATTTCCTGCAATTGATATTTGCCTTCATCAATGCGCCCCTGTTTGCCACCTTCCTGCTGGGCATGTTCTGGAAACGCACAACCGGGCACGGGGCATTCTTAGGATTGA
>CBFDEE010000352.1:0-3056 GCA_965603745.1 uncultured Bacteroides sp.
ACCTCGCAGGCACCTGTGTTCGTGCAGTTGCCGAATCCCAGGCGGTCCATTTCAGCCACCATGGCCTTCACCCTGTCCTTAGCCTCGGGGCGGCCCTGTGGCAAGAGGCCAAGGTGGGAGATCTTTGCTCCGACAAAAAGCATTGCGGAGGCGTTTTTACTGGCGGCCACACAGGCGCCGCATCCGATGCATGCAGCCGCATCCATTGAAAGATCGGCATTCTTCTTCGGGACGATAATGGTATTTGCTTCGGGCACGGATCCTGTATTTACAGATATATATCCACCAGCCTGGATGATCAGGTCGAAGGCCGAACGGTCGACGATCAGGTCCTTTATGACGGGAAACGGTTTCGCACGCCAGGGCTCGATCACAATGGTATCGCCGTCCCTGAACTTGCGCATATGAAGCTGGCATGTGGTAATGGCCGAATCAGGACCGTGGGGATGGCCGTTAATATATAGTCCGCAGGCACCGCAGATCCCTTCCCGGCAGTCGTGGTCAAATGCCACCGGTTCCTGGTCCCCCGCAACCAGCTGTTCATTCAGCAGGTCCAGCATTTCCAGGAAGGAACTGTCGGATGAGATATTGCTGATCTGATAAGTCACAAACTTGCCCTTTGCAAGAGCCGATTTCTGCCGCCAGATTTTTAATGTAAAGTCCATCGTTATTCGGGTTAATATTGTTTGATTTTTACTTCTTGTAATCCCGCTGCTTAACTTCAATGTTCTCGAAGACCAGAGGCTCTTTATGCAGCTCGTGTTCCTTTCCTTCGCCCTTGTATTCCCAGGCAGCGACATAAGTGAAATCCTTATCATTCCGGAGTGCTTCTCCCTCGCCGGTCTGGTACTCTTCACGGAAATGCCCGCCGCAGGACTCCTCTCTGTGCAGGGCGTCCCGTGCCATCAGTTCACCAATCTCAATGAAGTCCGCCACCCGGTTTGCCTTCTCGAGTTCCTGGTTCAGTTCGGATTGCTCGCCGGGGATCTTCAGGTCCTTCCAGAATTCAATCCTGAGCTCCTTCAGAAGGCCGATAGCTTTTTCGAGACCTTCTTTGGTCCGCGCCATGCCTACGTATTCCCACATGATCTTCCCGAGCTCCTTGTGGAACGAATCGGATGAACGCTTGCCCTTGATGTTCATCAGTTTATCAAAACGCTCCTGCGTTTTTTTCTCAGCATCCTCGAATTCAGGCGCGTCCGTTTTGAAACGGGGAACATTGATCTGGTCGGCCAGGTAATTCTGGATGGTGTAGGGGATGATAAAATACCCGTCTGCCAGTCCCTGCATAAGAGCCGAGGCCCCCAGTCGGTTTGCACCATGGTCCGAAAAGTTGCATTCTCCTATTGCGAACAACCCGGGAATGGAGGTCATCAGTTCGTAGTCTACCCAGATACCGCCCATGTTATAGTGGATGGCCGGGTAGATCATCATCGGGGTTTCATAGGGATTTTCATCGGTGATCTTTTCATACATCTGGAAAAGGTTCCCGTACTTGGCTTCGATGGTATCTTTCCCAAGCCGATTGATGGAATCAGCGAAGTCCAGGTATACTGCAAGTCCCGTTTCCTTTTCCACCCCGCATCCGGCATCGCATCGTTCCTTGGCTGCCCTGGAGGCAACGTCACGGGGCACCAGGTTACCGAATGCCGGGTATCGCCGTTCGAGGTAGTAATCCCGGTCTTCCTCGGGAATATCGTTGGGTTTGAGCTGTCCGCTGCGGATCTTTTCGGCATCTTCCTTTTTAGCCGGCACCCAGATCCTTCCGTCGTTACGGAGGCTCTCACTCATCAGGGTCAGCTTGCTCTGAAAATCCCCGTGCTGGGGAATGCAGGTCGGGTGGATCTGCACAAAGCAGGGATTGCCGAAAAGAGCACCTTTCTTATGCGCTTCCCATACTGCGTTTACATTTGCGCCCATGGCCATGGTGGAAAGGAAGAAGGTATTGCCGTATCCCCCGGTAGCAAGTACGACGGCGTGCGCCGCATAGCGCTTGATCTCTCCGGTAATAAGGTCACGGGAAATGATCCCCCTGGCACGGCCGTCTATAAGCACGAGATCGACCATTTCTTCACGGGGGATGGATTTCACCTTGCCCAGCTTCACCTGCCGGCTGAGTGCAGAATAGGCACCGAGCAATAATTGCTGTCCGGTCTGCCCGCGAGCATAAAAGGTCCTTGAGACCAGGGCACCCCCGAAGGATCGGTTGTCGAGCATTCCCCCGTATTCACGCGCGAAGGGAACCCCCTGTCCCACGCACTGGTCAATGATGTTATTGCTGACTTCGGCAAGGCGGTAAACATTCGCTTCCCGGGAACGGTAATCCCCTCCCTTGACGGTATCATAAAAGAGCCTGTAGACGCTGTCCCCGTCGCCCTGGTAATTTTTCGCGGCGTTTATGCCCCCCTGCGCGGCAATGCTATGAGCCCGCCGGGGTGAATCCTGGTAGCAGAAATTGATGACGTTGAAACCGAGTTCAGCCATGGAAGCCGCTGCCGAAGCACCTGCAAGTCCAGTACCCACAACGATGATATCGAGTTTCCGCTTGTTGGCGGGATTCACCAGGTTCTGGTTCGATTTGTAATTGGACCATTTTTTCTCAATGGGTCCGTCCGGTATCCTGGAGTTTATCTTGGTCATGATTTATGTTTTTGCTTGATTATCGGGTAAAATAGACTACAAGTGGAATTACGGAAAACCCGGCCACTACGATCAGGCTGTAAATGACCCCCAGTGCCTTTATCAGGGGCGAGTATAAAGTATGGTTGATTCCCAGGGTCTGGAAGGCCGACTGGAAGCCGTGAAAAAGATGAAATCCCAGGAAGAGGAAACATGCTATATATAAAACATCCACCCAGAGGATACTGAACTTTTCGATCACCATGCTGCCCAGGTCATGATAATGTTTTCCGTTGTATACGACCTCTTCAACATGTCCATGCCCGAATTTAGCTTTGATGTAAAAGTCAAAAAGATGGATTACCAGGAATACAAGGATGATCAGGGCGGTGTGGATCTGGAATTTTGAGAAAAAGGAAGTCTGGGCCGTATTGTAA
>CBFDEE010000353.1:0-2996 GCA_965603745.1 uncultured Bacteroides sp.
CAGGCTTTCAGGTGTACAGCGCTACCTCGTTCCTTCTGTGGTTCGCACTCAGGATATAATCAACAGAATCAAAGGTGAACACCTGGGACCGGACCGCACCCGCAGATTCCTCGATTATCCTGCGTTCGACGTTTCCCCTGAGCAAATCGCTAACCACGAATGATTCAAGTGCCATGGATCCACTCCGGTTACCCACGACTATGGTAGGCTCGGACCTGAAAATACCTGCACTCAGTCCGTGCCCCAGGGTAAGCTCAGCACTGAACCTGGGCACCCAGTTGGCTCCGTCCTTCTTGTATATATTCAGTGTATTTCCATGGTAGGGCTCAATGGTCACAAGTTCGTCCCGCCCGTCTCCGTCCAGGTCTGCGAAGCCCATTTCGCTTACTTCCCTGAAGAAAATCTGGTTCACTCTCCAGTTTTCACCATCATATTCAATGTAAAATATACCCTGATCACCTGAGATGCATACTGTTTCCGTACCGTTGATCAGTGTTTTACAGATACCGTGTATCCGATTAATACTGTCGTCAATGACCGTTGATCTCCACCTTTTTATTTCGCAGTGTTCCAGGTCAATGACATGTACCTCCCCCGGCTCGGGGCTATCACCGGCTTTATCCCCTGGTTTTCCTGAAGTGGCTGCGATAAGAAAATGCCGGCCTTCCAGGCTGAGGGTCCTGCACCGGTGCACAAATGGAAGTGCCAATGCCTTACCCGATTCCCAGTTGGTTTCCATCCTTGTGTGCAGAAAGATACCTGCATCCTGCCCATTGAAATCAGGAAAAAATCCCATAATGCTGATGAAAAGATCCGGATTCCCGGGAACGGGGAGAAATTCCCGCATCCCGCCCGGCTGCCTGGGGATCGGGCTGATTTCGCCGTTCAGCATATTATACAGGGAGGCTTCATCTTTCGTCTCCGAGCCTGCCCCGATATAAAATCCGGACTCATTCTGAAAAGCATGGGCAGTGTAAACGGCCTCTATATCAAGGATCTTTTTCTTTTTATACATTTCTGTTATTCCGGAAGTGTTGAGATTACATCCTTCAGAAAATCGTTCAGGCTGAACCCTTTCAGGCTGTAGCCCATCCTGACAACCACAAGTTTTTTCGAGGGAATAATATAAACGCGCTGTCCCAGGAACCCGTCTGCGAAATAAATATCATCCGGCGCATCCACAAGGGCATTCAATGGATTGGGCTCCTGCAGCCAGAATGTGCCAGCGTACTTTCCGTTTGAATTCGGAGCTTCCTGCCTGCAAAAATCCACCCAGCCGGGAGGAAGAACGGTATCCCCTTCAAAAATCCCCTCGTTCAGGTAAAGAAGCCCGAACCTTGCCCAGTCCCTCACCGTGCCATAGCAATAAGATGAATTCACAAATGTACCTGCAGCATCCGTCTCGATCATGGTATTCAGCATGCCGATGCGATGCATTATACTGGTATAGGGGAATTGATGGTACAGCTCATCGTCACCCAGGGCCTTACGGGTCAGTCCCGAAATAAGGTTGATATCCCCTCCCGAATATTTCCAGTTTGTCCCGGGCGGAAATTCCGCCGGGCGTCCAATAATGTAGCTGAACATATCACTGGTCCGCATAAGCATTATGGTTACCTCGGAGATAATGAAATAATTCTCAACCCATGTCAGTCCGCTGTTCATATGAATTAGATTCTCCAGTGTGATGCCCCCGCGCTCATCATCCTTCCATTCCGGAATATCGGCGGTAGCTTTTATATCCATAATGCCTTCCACGGCCAGAATCCCGACCATGGCACTGTTGAAGCTTTTGGTCATGGACCAGGCATGAAACCTCGTACCTGCATCATACCCGTCGAGGTATTTCTCTGCGATAAGTTTTCCGTCATAAATCACTGCCGCACCCAGTGTTTTCCTCAGAGGTTCTTCACCCGGAGCATCGAATGCTTCGGACAGGACTTCCTCCAGCCTGGCATAATCCACCCCTCCCGGAAGTGAGTCCGGCAGGACATCCCCTTTAGGCCAGGGAATGGTATCCTGGCTGTAACCCGGATCCGGGATCTTAAAAGAGGCTGCCTTGAGTTCTTCCTCCGGTGTATCAAGGACGATCACGGCTCCTAGTCCATCGCGGTAAACCGCCTTACGTTTCGCCAGCCCGAAGACTGTTGCCGTAACCGTTTTTTCCTCGTAATTGATCTTTGTTTTAGCAAGGCTGATAGGGAAGAACGACAGGTCTTCAGCATACACCCTCTGTGGATCTTTTCCGGTCAAAAATACACTGGAGCACATTCCCTTGGCGGCAAAGGCTGTAAGGATCGGCGCCCGGGGCCAGGCATATATAACGACGAAGACCAGGATCCCGAGAATGACCACATAAAGAATACGTTTCAGGAGTTTTTTCATCATGCCAGAATTAATGCGTTAATAAAGCGATGTGAAAATACTTGAATTTCCGGTACCCGCATATCGGGTCCCGCTTTGATTATGAACAGGTTCAGTTTAATAATCAGATCAAGTTATAAAACCCATTTTGAAATAGCAATTTCCCTCATCAAATTCCATTCAGTATATTTGGCCTTTCCTGAAGAAATTGTGAAACCAGAAGTTGAGGCCGGCAAAAACTGGAGGCCGCTCCAGAGAATGTTCAGCGAGGTACCTGAGCGTTATGATCTTTTAAACAGGATCATTACCTGGAGACTCGATGAGCGCTGGCGCAGGCTGGCCGTAAGGGAATGCCTGGACGGAGATCCCGGGAATGCACTTGATCTTTGTACGGGGACCGGCGACCTGGTTCTCCGTATGGCCCGGAGCACAAACGGGAAAACAAGTCTTCACGCCCTTGATTACAGCGAGCCCATGCTGAAGGTTGCCAGACGGAAGGCCGGGAGAAAAGGCCTTGACGATATCCGGTTCATTCACGGGGATGCTGCCGATATGCCTTTTAAAGAAGGTACAATGGACAGCATCGGTATCGGATTTGCCGGTGGTTTCGGCGTGCTGGTGCTCTCCCTGGT
>CBFDEE010000354.1:0-2995 GCA_965603745.1 uncultured Bacteroides sp.
AATGGTCCCCGGAAAAAATCGTCTGGAAGATCAATGAAAAGGTTGTCCTGACACAATCCCAGGGCATACCCAAGGACCCCATGTACCTGGTTCTGAGCGCCGGGGTAACAGACGGCGTACCCGATCACCAGCTGCCGGCAACCATGGAGGTTGACTGGGTCAAAGTTTATAAGAAGGCCGAGTAATCCCCAAAAAACCGGATACCTCCGGTATAATTAAAACGCTGCTGCAAAATTTCGGTGCAGAACCGATGGCATTGTTAAACAAGCCGTCTGACATCGCATAGCTATGTAACGGCGGTTTAATAATGCCGGAGGTTCCGAAATTTTAAAGGCAGCTTTTTTAATAATACCTGCGATATTGATCCGGTTTTTTGGGGATTATTCGTCACGCAGGGATTCGGCAGGATTCACATTTGCCGAACGAATGGTGTGATAACTCACCGTAATTACCGTAATAAGCAGGGTCAGGAGTCCCGCAAGCACAAACGATACCCAGCTGATTCCGGTGCGGTAAACAAAGCCTTCCAGCCAGTCATTGGCAAAATACCAGGATATGACCGATGCTAACGCTATGGAAATGACAATCAGAACCAGGTAATTCTTAAGCATCAGCGAGACGATCCCCGAAACACTCGAACCGTGGACTTTCCGTATGCCAACTTCCTTGGTACGCATTTCTGTCACGAAGGATGACAGCCCGAACAAGCCCAGGCATGCAACCAATACAGTAAGGATGGAAAAGGACGTATAAACCAGTCCCCTTTTCTCGTCGGCTTCAAACTGTTCCCCGAAATGTTCATCGAGGAAGGTATATTCAAACGGGAACCCGGGGTAGAGTTCTTTCCACTGCTCTTCGATATAATCGATCGTGGAAGACATGTTCTGTCCACTTGCTTTAACATATACCATGTAGCACCTTGGATAATACATGAACAACTGGTCTTCCATTACATTGTACATGCCGAACTGATGATAGTCTGCAATCAGGCCGACAACCGTCGCCACAGTACTGGTATCACGGGGATAGATGATCTTTTTCCCGATAGGATCCTCCCAGTTCAGTCTCTTGGCGAGGGTCTGGTTAATAATGGCTCCCAGGGCAGTATCAGCAGGAAATTCTTCAGAAAATCCCCTGCCGTCAATGATCTTGATGTCCACAGTCTTGATGAAATCCTGATCAACATGAAAAAAATTGATACCCCTTTCAACCATTCCTTCGGGCGATTCCACCTTCATAAGGGTCTTGCTGGTTCCATCACCGATCCTTGAATTTGCGGATCCCACGGAGAGGATGTCGGGATTACTCCTGAGTTTTTCCTTGAGAACCGGTACTTTGTCCACCATCTCCCCGGTTGTCATTCCCAGCATGATCACGTTTTCCTTATCAAATCCGAGATCCTTGTTTTTTAAATAATTCAACTGGTCGTACACGATCCAGGTACTGATCACAAGGAAAGTGGATAGGGTAAACTGGCCGATCACAAGGATTTTGCGGACAGACAGGTTTGAACGGCCAATGTTGATCTGTCCCTTGAGTACATTGACAGGATTGAAAGAGGAAAGAAAAAAAGCAGGATAGGAGCCGGCCAGGAGTCCCGTTACAAGCACCACCCCTGCCAGGCAAAGGATAATGACCGGATTTACTATGCCGGAGAACGCGATGGACTTTCCTGCCAGGTTATTGAATGAGGGGAGCAACAGATAAAGTATTCCGAGACTTATGATAAGCGAAAGAAAGGTCAGTAGCATGGACTCCGAAAGGAATTGCCGGATGAGTGCGCTCCTGGCGGAGCCTGCCACCTTACGGATACCGATTTCCTTTGACCGTTTGGTGGCTCTGGCCGTTGCCAGGTTCATATAGTTCATACTGGCAATCAGGATCATCAGGATGATGATCACGATAAAAATATAGACATAGTTTATATTTCCCACAGGCACCGGTTCTCCTTCAAAATCCGAATGCAGGTGAATGTCGGTAATCGGAAGTACCTCGTATACTATATTTATCCCGAGGCGCTCAAAAATCTCTGCAATATGATTGGTGTACACTTCCGGCAGTTTGGCCTCAAAAACTTCATGGTCAAATCCTTCCTGCAGCAGCACATAGGTATAAATATGGAAACTGCCCCAGCTTCCCATTTCTTCCGGAAGGGTATTACGGGAAATGAGTGCCGAAAAGGTAAAATTGGTATTATGGGGCAGGTCCTCAATCAGGCCCGTAACATTATGTGAGCGCCCGTCTTCACGGACGATCTCTTTTCCCAGGGGACTTTCATTGCCGAAATATCGCTCCGAGAAAGACCGTGTAAGCACAATACTGTTTGGCTCTTTGAGGGCGGTTTCAGGATCCCCTTCCACCCAGTCAAAGGTAAATACCCTGAAAACGTTGGAATCGGAATAGTAAACATCCTCCTCGAAGAATTCTTTGTCCTCAAACTTGTATAGATGCCTACCCGACCCGATCTGGCGTACAGCTTCCTTCACTTCCGGGTAATCGGTCTTCAGTTGGGGGGCAAGCGGTACCTGGGTGACCGCCCAGTTGAAAGCGTCGTCCGGTTCAGAGATCCGGGAAGAGATCCGGTAGATGTTCTCCGAATTCTCGTGGTAACGGTCAAAACTGAGATCATCGTAAACATAGAGTATCAGTAATAAACTGCCTGTAATGCCGATGGTGAGCCCGAGTATATTTATCAGGCTGTAGGTTGCATCTCGCCTTATATTACGGATGGCAACCTGAAATAAACTCCGAAGCATGTTGAATCTGTTAGTGTTTTTTATTGCTGCTGCGATATTCTTATCTTGCAGCCTCCTGTATCAAATATCAGAAATAATATTCAGCTTCTCGCCGGATTATTCTTAAAAATTGTTAAACAACATGAAAACGCCTGCTCTGATAACCACTTTGCTGCTATTTACTTTTCATGGATATACACAGGATCGGGTCACAGGCCTTAATTTCGCAACCCGCTCTGAAGTGATAGCGGTCCACGGCA
>CBFDEE010000355.1:0-2995 GCA_965603745.1 uncultured Bacteroides sp.
GACATCTATGATAAGGGATTTGAGGGAAATGGACGAGTCCGGGATACTGGAATTTATCTCCGGGTACAACGAAAAACCGTTTCGGGCACGCCAGATAATGGAATGGCTCTGGAAGAAATCCGTAACTGATTTTGACAGGATGAGTAATCTGCCGGCAGGCCTCAGGGAAGCCCTCAGGGAAAATTTCTGTATTTCATCGCTCAGGATCCGTATGGAACAGTCCAGCAAGGACGGAACCCGGAAATACGGATTTTCCGGTGACGACGGACTCCTGGCCGAGGGTGTCCTGATTCCAAGCCGTCAAAGGGTTACGGCCTGTATATCTTCACAGATCGGCTGTCCCCTGAATTGCAGTTTTTGTGCAACGGCCGGGCTAACAAACAGGAGGAACCTGTCCGCCGGCGAGATCTTTGACCAGGTCAGCATCCTGCAGGAGCAATCTCACAAAGCGTTTGGCAGGGGACTCGGCAACCTTGTCTTCATGGGCATGGGGGAGCCTTTGCTGAATTATGACATGGTCCTCAGAGCCATACATTTTATCACATCGGACAGCGGTATGGGGATGTCTCCCCGAAGGGTCACTCTTTCCACAGCGGGACTGGTGGACGGGATAAACAGGCTGGCAGGGGACAAGGTTAAATTCGACCTGGCCATATCCCTGCACACGGCAAATAATGATAAGCGGGGCCGGATCATGCCGGTGAACAAAACCAATCCTCTTCCCGCACTTTCTGAAGCCATACAGAACTTTCACCGGGAGACCGGGTTGAGGATTACTTATGAATATCTGTTAATGAGGGATTTCAACGACGGCATGGAAGATGCTTCCGAACTGGCTGAATTCTGCAAAATAACTCCCTGCAAGGTAAATCTCATCGAATATAATGAAGTCCCGGGTGCAGCACAGAAAAAAACCCCTCCCGAGCGCATGAAGGCTTTTGTGGATTTCCTTGAATCCAGAAATATGATCGTGAATATACGGCGAAGCCGGGGCCAGGATATCGATGCTGCATGCGGGCAGCTTGCCGGAACGTATTCGTCAGAAGGCCAGGGAAAAGCCGGTCCCGATAAGTCTTAAGGACTATTCATCACCCTTGGGCAGAAGTTTGAGTATATCCCCGGTCTTTACCAGCTTCAGTACGAAAGCCACGATGCCAGTCCAGATGGTTAGAAGTCCAATGCCGGCGTACCAGTTCTCAAGAAGGCTATTCGCCAGGTAAGCTCCGATAAAGACCAGGGGAACGGACAGGCAGATCCTCACCAGGTAGCCGGCCGACAGCCTTAGCTTCAAAAGATGAAATGCCAGGAGTACCTGGCCTGCAGCCACATATGCCTGTGTGACCAGGCAGCTTACGGCAGCGCCATATGCCATGTGTCTGGGGATCAGGATTAAATTCAGGACAAGGTTGAGTATGACGGCGGAGAGTGCAAGCAGGTTCAACTCCCGAAGATTCCTGTTTGCTGTAAGAAGCGTGCCGAAAATGTATATGAGCGCAATGCCGACAAAGGCTGTCATCAGCAGCGGGAATATCCGTGAAGATGCCTGGATATGCTCATTGTACAGGAGGTTTATCACCTGCTCGGGGTAATATATCCCAATGGCTGCCAGCAGTAATGATGGCAACAGGATAAGTGTAAGGGAAAGGCTGACTATTCCTTCGACCGACTCATTTTTCTTAAGCATTCTGGAGAAGATGGGGAGCAACAGTCCCGCAAACAGGGCAGCGAACATGTAAGCTGCATCCAGGATACGGAAAGATTGTGCATAAATGCCCACCTCCTGCTTTCCATTCTCAAGTATCCGTTCCATAAGCACCGAATCGATCCTCAGGTAGAAATACATCAGGAGAATCAGGATGGCGAAGGGATAACTTTCCCTGAGAATAGCAACAAATTTCTTCAGGTCGATCCTGAAACGGAAAAATTGTGACCGGTAAAGAACGATGATGAATGAAACAATGAGGGTTAGTGAATAGGCGGCCGTCTGTGCAAGGATGAACCATTCTATCCGGAAGGTTTGTTCCGTGACATTTCCCCAGAGCAGTATCCCGCAAATTATGATCACCAGGGTTCTGTCGAGCACTGAGATCAGGCTGTCTGTCCTGAAATAATGCAGTCCGCTGATATTTGACCTTAGATACAGGATAAACGAAGCAAGGAACTGGTTCAGGATCAGGATCCACAGGATCCGGAAATGTTCTTCTCCGTATCCCATGAGCAGTCCCGCGACAAAACAAACCACTGCATAAAACACTGCAAGTAGGAATTTCAGACCTACAATAGTTGAAAAAGCCTCGGGAAGAAGCTCCGGATTCCGGGCTATATTCCGGTTATTATAGTTATTTATGCCGAGGTCAAGTAGGATGTTCAGAAGTATCGAGAAGCTGAAGAGGGAGAAATACATTCCGTAATCCCCTGCGCCAACAACATTCTGAACCGTGCGGTCGATCCCGAAGATCCAGAAAGGCTTGACCAGGATGTTCAGGAACAGGACAAGCGCCAGGTTTGTGACAAATTTTCTCTTCATCTCTTAAACAAAGATATCTGTTCAAACTGTTATTTTAATTACAAACTCTATTTTTGTTCTGATAATCCGACGACTTTAGTCCACCGTCTCTATGATCATCGCCGTAAATACAAGACTGCTGCTTAAGGATAAACTTGAAGGGATCGGCTGGTTTACACATGAAAGCCTGAAAAGGATCACAACCGGACATCCGGAACATACCTTCCTTTTCCTTTTTGACCGCCCTTTTTCCGATGAATTTATCTACAGCGATAACGTCAGGCCGCTCCACGTTCCCCCTCCCGCCCGGCACCCCCTGCTCTGGTATGCATGGTTCGAACTCAGCCTGCCGCGGGTTCTCAGGAAACACGGGGCCGGTCTTTACCTGGGACCGGACGGTTATATGCCCCTGCATCTTAATATACCCGGGCTGATAACCATACATGACATCAATTTCCACCACCGTCCTATGGATCTGCCCTGGTCCTC
>CBFDEE010000356.1:0-2970 GCA_965603745.1 uncultured Bacteroides sp.
CTTCATGTCCTGCCTCGATGAGAACCTGTAATAGATCCCGAAATATTCCGGGCTCAGCGGAAGAGTATCCCTTCCCTCCCCGACCAGTACCCAGGCGGATTTATGCTCAGGGGATTCGGGTGTATCGTTCGCACATGCCGTGCAAACGAAATTACTATCCCCCGGTCCCAGGAAAATTCTCCATACTCCTGCCGGGATTTTTTCAATACGGAGCCATGCTGCATCTGTCCCGATCTTATCCTGCCAGTTTATTGTTGTCCCGCAAATGATTTCTGACTTACCCTTCCCTGTTCTCCACAGCCTGAGCGTATCATCCGAACCACTGAAATTGACTCCAAGCACTATACCACTGGCTTCCCCCCCGGGAATCATCTGCCCTTCATCCAGGTCAGAGAGAAGGAAAACAGCCCACTTGTTCGAAGAGGAAGGAAGCCAGGAATGCCGCAGGGCAAACTGCCAGGAAGTGACAGTACCACCGATCACCAGACTGTCATAGGGAAAGGAGATCCTGTCCGTTCCACCGATCGAATCATCCAGTATATGCTTCAGGGAAAAGCGGCCGTAAAGCACCTCAGTGCCTGAAATGCCCCACGCCGAATCCCGGCTCTGTTTCCAGGATCCCATACACTCCGATTCAAAGTCAATGTATAACTGGGCCTGCAGAAATGCAGGAAATGCGAAAAAAAACAATAACAGTCTTTTCATTTCAAAATATTATTTCAAATTTTGCAGATCCGATAGATTGATATTTTTTATTGTTTAATTCTTTTAAATTGTTACATCCATGAAAGTTGCTGTTGTTGGTGCGACCGGACTAGTCGGTACCGTGATGCTTGAAATTCTCGAAGAGAGGAATTTCCCTGTTTCAACCCTTTATGCCGTTGCCTCCGAAAAATCAGTTGGTAAAGAAGTTCTTTTCAGGGGAGAGAAACATAAAGTCATGGGTATGCAGGATGCCATCGACAACAAACCCGATATTGCTATTTTCTCCGCAGGGGGAGGTACCTCAACCAAATGGGCGCCTGCTTTTGCTGAAGTTGGGACAGTCGTTATCGACAACTCATCAGCATGGCGTATGGATCCTGGCAAGCGTCTGGTGGTGCCCGAGATAAATGCAGATGTCATTGGTCCTGACGATAAGATCATTGCCAATCCGAACTGTTCCACCATACAGATGGTCCTGGCCCTTGCCCCGCTGCATAAGGCCTATAACATCAGGCGGATCGTCGTATCAACCTACCAGTCCGTTACGGGAACAGGAGTAAAAGCCGTTCAGCAAATGAAGGAGGAACGCGCCGGTGTGGAGGGTGAGCGGGCCTATCCCCACCCCATTGACCGGAATTGCCTGCCGCATTGTGGTGTATTCCTGGAAAACGGCTATACCACGGAAGAGATGAAGCTGGTCAATGAGACACGCAAGATCCTCCGGGACGATTCCATACAGTGCACAGCCACTACCGTCAGGGTGCCGGTCATGGGTGGCCATTCGGAATCCGTCAACCTTGAGTTCGATAAGGAATTTGAGCTTGCTGATATTCACCAGCTGCTATCTGAGACTCCCGGTGTCGTGGTCGAAGACGATGTAATCAACAATATTTACCCCATGCCCCGATATGCAGAGGGTAAGGATGAGGTCTTCGTGGGCAGGATCCGAAGGGACGAATCCAGGGAAAAATGCCTGGACATGTGGATTGTCTCCGATAACCTTCGTAAGGGAGCGGCCACTAATGCCATCCAGATTGCCGAGTATATTGCAGAAAAAAAGCTGGTCGGGGTCTAAGGAGCCGGTACCACCTGCCCGATATGAACGGCAGAGGCTAATACAAGTAATCGTTATAGGGATAGCGCCGGGAGTGTATCTCCTTTACCTTATCGTAAAGAAGTTTGCGGATCTCGGGGATATTATCCAGGTTCTTTGCCGAGACAAAAACGCATTGCCCGTTGCTCTGTGCCATCCATGTCTTTTTCAGGTCGTCAAGGCTGATGTTTTCGGCTGAAGGGGGACTCAGATCATCTTCTTCCTGCGGGCTGTAGCGGAAGGCGTCAGTTTTGTTGAAAACGATGTAGGTAGGTTTGTCCCTCGCCCCAATTTCCAGCAGTGTCTCGTTCACGATCCCGATCTGCTCCTCGAAATCGGAGTGTGAAATATCCACCACATGCAGGAGGATATCCGACTCACGGACTTCATCAAGGGTTGATTTGAAGGACTCGACCAGGGTATGCGGCAGCTTTCTTATAAAACCGACGGTATCTGAAAGCAGGAAAGGAAGGTTTTCAATAACCACCTTCCGCACGGTTGTATCGAGCGTTGCAAACAGTTTGTCCTCCGCGAAAATATCCGATTTACTCAGGACGTTCATCAGGGTGGATTTGCCCACATTCGTATACCCGACCAGCGCGACCCGGACCATTTTGCCGCGGTTCTTCCGCTGGACGGCCTTCTGTTTGTCAATCCTTTTCAGGTCTTCCTTCAGCCTGGCAATTTTATCCCGAATGATCCGGCGGTCCGTTTCGATCTCCGTTTCCCCTGGTCCCCTGAGCCCGATCCCTCCGCGCTGCCTCTCCAGGTGGGTCCACATACGGGTAAGCCTCGGAAGCAGGTATTCATACTGGGCAAGTTCAACCTGCGTCTTGGCATGGGCTGTCTTTGCCCTCCGGGCGAATATATCCAGGATCAGGTTTGTGCGGTCAAGGATCCTGCATTTCAGTTCCCTTTCGATGTTCCGGAGTTGAGAGGGACTCAGTTCATCATCGAAGATTACAAGGTCCGTCTCGTTTTTATTGATATACTCCCTTATCTCCGCCAGCTTGCCGCTTCCCACGAAAGTGCGGGGATCCGGGTATTCCAGCCGCTGTATGAAGGTCTGCTCCGGCACTGCCCCGGCGGTTTCGGTCAGGAAGGCAAGTTCGTGAAGATATTCCTCCACCTCGGAAGCCTCCTGGTACCTGCCGATAATTCCGATAAGGATG
>CBFDEE010000357.1:0-2961 GCA_965603745.1 uncultured Bacteroides sp.
GGTGGTCATAGGTCAGTGAAAGGAACATCTTGTGGCGTATCCCGATTACATCGCCGGTGGATGTTTCAATAACGGCCGGTTTCTTCTCGATGATGCCGATGGCAAGTATAGCCACCTGGGGCTGGTTGATGATGGGTGTCCCCATTACATTGCGGAAGGTACCGAAATTCGATATGGTGAATGTTCCTCCCTGGATATCATCGGGATTCAGTTTGTTTTCCCTGGCTGCCGCGGCCATTTTGTTAAGCTCCTTGGTTATGCCCAGGAGATTCAGGGCGTCTGCCTTTTTGATTACCGGAACGATCAGGTTGCCGCTTGGCAGCGCGACGGCTATGCCCAGGTTGATATTCTTCTTGATAATGATATTGTCCCCGTCAACGGAGGAATTGATCATGGGAAAATCCTTTATTGCCTGTATGACAGCTTCAAGGAATACCGGAAGGTAGGTTATCTTCTCTCCCTCTCTCCTGGCAAATTCATCCTTGACCTTGTTTCTCCACAGGACAATATCCGTCACATCGGCTTCCAGCATATTGGTGACGTGGGCGGAAGTCTGCTTGGACATTATCATATGCCCTGCTATCAGTTTCCTCAGCCGGTCCATCTCGATGATCTCGTCCCCTGCACTTACTGATGCCGACACCACGGGTTTTCCGGCAGGCGGTGATTCCGGGCTTGCCGGTGCAGCGGTTGATTCCTGGCTTGCCGGTGCGGAGGGTCCCGCGGCAGCTGTTGCGGTTGACCCGGTCCCTTCCTTCAGGTAGTTTAAAATATCTTTTTTCTGGACCCTTCCGTCCTTTCCGCTACCCGGTATGGTATCCAGCCGGGCCATGGAGATTCCTTCTTTCCGGGCAATGGTCAGTACCAGGGGACTGTAAAAACGGCCCTTTCCACCGCCTTTGCGGACGTCTGGCACAAATTCTCCTGAACTTGATACTGCCGGGGATTTTTCCGGTGCATCCGGTGCATCCGGGGGAGGAGCTTCAGCGGAAGTGGTGCCAGGGGCAGTTGCTGCGGTACCAGTGGCAGCAGCAGTGGCAGACGCGGCATCAGCAACAGCGGCAGACGGTCCTGAAGAGGGTCCGGGACCTTTATCTTCTCCGGCTGCCTCTTCCCCTGGTTCATCCTGAACTGCAAGATCAGCCCCGCTTGTATCAATGACAGCAATAACCTTTCCCACTGCAATGGTTTCGTCCTGCTGGTAGTTGATCTTTATCACTGTTCCTGAAACGGGACTGGGTATTTCCGAATCCACTTTATCGGTTGCTATCTCCAGCAATACGTCATCATCCTCCACCTTATCCCCCACCTTCACGAACCATTTTGTGATTGTGGCCTCCTCTATGCTTTCGCCCAGCTTGGGCATAAGAAGATCAAAATTTGCCATACCGTGTGGTCTTAAATGAAGTGCAAATATAAGAAACTTAAATCAATTTATATCCAGTCTAAATAGCAGATGGGACGTCAAATTTTTAACAGATCAATGCTGAGGATAATCTTCATCTTTTCCGAATTCAACGAGGTAAACCAGGGGTTCACCCTGGGGGATCCGGTCATAAACACTTTCCAGTTTTCCTGCCCCGACCCTCCATATCTCAACATCCGGGTAGCGTGTCCCCACAAGCAGGCTGACCAGGGCAAAGGGTTTTGGTCCCAGGGGAGCCAGTATGATCCGGTAATTAAGCCTCAGTTCAAGGCACAGGTCGGTCAGGATACTGTGGGTCTTCTCCATATCATCAAAAGGATATGTGAAAACATTCCGTTTATGAAGGCTGTCGATAAGCTTGAAATTGTTGATATACACTTTTTCCACGAACCGCTGGTCGGTGAAAGGATCGGCATAAAAGCAGTATGTTTCTTCCGGATTTACTGATTTTCTCAGGAACTCCGCACGGTCCTTTTCGTAGCCGGATACGGCTATACGATGTCGATATCGCTGGTATATACCTGGTCAAAAGAAACCTGTCTGGAATGTAATAGATCCATCAGGGCCGGTTATTGGCCGCGGTCCGTGTCAGATACATGGATGGCAACTCAACGGGGGCATGGTAATCAAACAGGTCGTATTCGGGCCATTCCCTTACCGAGGAAATCGCCCTGAACATTGTCCTGGAAGTCTCACTGTGGATCCTTGACTTTTTCCAGGTCGTGGTATTCATAACAATGATCCAGTTGACTCCATTATTCTGCCTGACCATCAGGGCTGATGTTCCGGTCAGAGTACCGGTTCGCCACCAGGTCCCCCTGCCATCCCCGCCTTTCCAGCCGATCATATTGTATTTATTCCCGTGGCTCCGGGTCATCTGTTCGATGCTTTCAGGCATGAGTATATCCGGACTCGAATTAAAACCGTCCACGGCAACCCCCAGCCTGAGCATATCCGCAGGTGAACCGATCCAGCCCCCGGCAGCCCCGAGCAGGGAGATATCATTCCCCCCGTATACCCTCGATACGTATTTATCCTTGCTGTCGAAAGCAAGCACTTCCTGACTGCCTGATGTCTCGTAGTATCTAACTTCCCTCGGGGCTCTCTGTTCATAGTATCCCTGTCCGATCTGCATATCCCTGATACCCAGCGGCTGCAACAGGGAAAGCCGGACATAATCCTCGTAGCCTATTCCAGTCAGTTCCTCAATGATTTCCCCCAGGATGGCATAGCCGAGATTGGAATAGCTGTATCGGGTTCCGGGCCTGTAATTCAGCTTCCTGGTAAAGGCATAGCCGATTACATCTTCAGCCTGAACTGGCAGTTCCACTCTCATCCTCCGGGCCACAACATGGGTCATGAACATTGGATCCCCGTAATAGCGGGACCAGCCGGCCTTGTGCACCAGGAGGTGGCGGACAGTTATATCCTCCACCCTAGGATCCCTGTATTGAAGATACATGGAATCATTCAGGATTCCGTCCGGACCGAAAACCCGGTCATCCAGACTTAGTTTGCCCTCCTCTGCCAGTTGC
>CBFDEE010000358.1:0-2960 GCA_965603745.1 uncultured Bacteroides sp.
GGCATCCTTCGAGTGTCTATGACTTAAAGAAGGGGACGCTCAGGGATGCTCTGATCGCTGCCGACCGCCTGTTCCAGATTCTCGACCTGGAGCATGAACACAATGCAGGATCCGGCCTGCAACTCAGGCGCCTGGACGGCGATATCGAATTCCACCGTGTAAGTTTCAGGTACGGCTCACGGCCTGAATTATTCAGGGATCTGAGTTTCCGCATCCCCTGCGGGAAAACGACAGGTATCGTCGGCATGAGCGGCTGCGGAAAAAGCAGCATAGCCGCAATGCTGAGAGCAGAATATTTACCGGCCGGGGGAAGCCTGAGGATCAACAACTGCGATATCCGTCAGATAAACAAAAGCTCACTCCGCAATAAGATCGGCATAGTGCCACAGCATATCGAATTGTTTTCAGGAAGTATACTCGAAAACATTGCACCCGGGGAACATCAGCCGGACACCGACAAACTGATCAAAATTGCAGATAAAACGGGATTGATAAGGCTTATCGAAGATCTTCCTGCCGGGTTTTATACAGAGCTGGGAGAGCATGGGCTGAATCTCTCGGGTGGTGAACGGCAACGGCTGGCATTTGCCAGAGCCCTCTTCCAGGAACCGGAAATGCTCATTCTCGATGAAGCTACCGCTGCCCTTGACCCGGTTTCGGAAACACACATGCTTGAAATGATAGCTGAATTGCGAAGGACTTCCATGACACTGGTTATCATTACCCATAAGCTTAATCTGGTGAAGGATTCAGATCATATCGTTATGATTGACAGAGGGGAGTCCCCGGAATCAGGCAGGCATTCAGATCTGATCGGACTGAACGGGCGATACACGCAGCTCTGGTCCCATCAGAATCCCGGTTCATAATTACCAGCGGATTATTTAGCCGGACCCGGAAATATCCCCCTTTGAACCCGTAACTCTTCCAGTTTGAACCCGTAACTCTTCCAATTTGAACCCGGGACTATTCCTGGATGAACCCGGTGCGGGTGTCCATTTTTTTGGTATTTTAAACCCCCGAACCAACATCGGTCACATGACAGGAGGGAACAATGCCTACCCGGGGCTCAAACAGGCCTGGGTGATCTTTATCGTATTCCTGGCCATCAGCATTTCGGCCGGTCTCCTGATGGGAGTCATTAATGAACTGGCAGGGATCCGGAATCTGTCCATTGGCAATTTCATCGGGTATAATGCATCCCTCCTGCTGGTTATTTGGTTTGCATGTAACAACCGTAAAAAGCAGCAAGGTGTTGCCTTACAGCTTGCTCCCGTTCCCCTCTCCCTCTATCCCCTCCTGCTTATCCTCACCCTTTCCTTCGCTGTTTTCCTGGATCCGCTGACGAATATGATTCCAATGCCGGAATTCATGGAACGGATCCTTGCCATGCTCTCAACAAGGGACATCTGGACATTCATGATGGTAGGGATCACGGGACCGGTTCTCGAGGAAGTACTTTTCCGGGGAATTATACTTGATGGTTTTCTGACCCGGTACAAACCCGGAAAAGCCATATTCTGGTCAGCATTCCTGTTCGGACTCTTCCACCTGAATCCATGGCAGTTCATTCCGGGCTTTATGACAGGCCTTCTTATGGGATATATCTACCTGAAGACCAGGTCCCTGATACCGGTCATACTGGTACATATGGTAAATAATTCGTTTTCATGGATCATTATGTATATATACGGGGAGGATGTATACAGCTTTGCCGACCTGTTCGGCGAAACACAGGATTACGCATTCTTTCTGGCAGGATCGACACTGATATGCGGTGCATGTTTCTTCATACTTTATAAAATTCTCAAGCAAAAAACGGCGAAATGGACCTACAACTCAAGAACAGGCTCTTCATCGTAACCGGAGCCAGCAGCGGATTCGGAAAGGCTATCGCTTCCACCCTGGCAGAAGAAGGCGCGAAAGTGATCGCAGCAGCAAGGGGACCAGAAAAGCTGGAAGCGCTGCAGAAGGAGTATCCCGGTATCGAGATCATGGCGCTTGACATTACCCTTCCTGAATCCCTGTCTGCCCTGAAAAAAAAAGTAGGCAGCCGGGAACTGACAGGAATTGTGGTAAATGCGGGGGGGCCTCCGGCCAAGGCATTCCTGGAAACCAGGATGGATGACTGGGATGAGGC
The DNA here is from genome assembly GCA_965603745.1 of uncultured Bacteroides sp. GTDB lineage: Bacteria > Bacteroidota > Bacteroidia > Bacteroidales > SM23-62 > SM23-62. The sequence goes on from CBFDEE010000358.1 coordinate 2,141, forward strand.
ATACAGGAATATACTGCGCTGGAAGGTTGACCTTACACGTACCTTCCTTCCTTTTTTTGAAAAGAACCGGTACGGCAGGTTTCTCTATATTGAAAGCGTTTCGGTCAAGCAACCGGTACCCAACCTGGTGCTTAGCACCTCTCTCCGGCTCGCCGTAACCGGTTTTGTTAAAACTTTTTCCAATGAGGTCGCGCATAAGGGGATCACCGCCAATATAATGGCTCCCGGCTACCATATGACCCCTGCACTCGAACGGGTTATCCGGAAAAACAGCGAGGTGCATGGTATTTCATCCGATGCGGCCATGGAAAAAATGCTGGAAAGCGTGCCAACGGGCAGGATCGGCGAACTGGGAGATTTTGCCTCACTCGCTGCATGGCTGCTGTCTCCCCTGTCTGCCTATATTACCGGGCAAACCATCAGCATTGAGGGAGGATCTGTCAAAGGAACGATGGGTTAGGATATTAGGTAAACAGGCACTAAATTTGTTACAGCCGTATAGTGAATGAAAATCTATAATCTCACCGGATGCCTGATCATGCTGATCATTCCTGTTGTGCTTTCAGGACAGCAATATGGATTCCGTAATTTTTCCCTTGAGGACGGCCTGCCCCAGACCGAGATACAGGGACTGATCCAGGACAGCCGTGGATATCTGTGGGCGGGTACCAATGGCGGGGGACTGGTAAGGTTTAACGGGAAATCGTTCAGGGTCATAAGCACCCAGGAAGGATTGCCTGACAATATCGTCTATTCTGTCTGCGAAGACCTGAACGGCGACCTGTGGCCGGTGATCGTCGAGAATTCGGTCGCCCCGTAC
>CBFDEE010000359.1:0-2936 GCA_965603745.1 uncultured Bacteroides sp.
GAAGAGGAGCTGTCGCTTGGAGCCCGTGTTGTGCTGTTTGTGTGTCTGGTTGATCAGGCGGTTGAAGATAAACAGTCCGTCCTGGCAGATCAGGCTCATCAGTTGCAGGCTGAATTTGCCGTTGTCCATCAATACGTTCCTGAAAGCATTAATATCAATAAAGCAGATTTCCGAGGGCACCACGGCAGCAGCGGAGTATTGGTGTATCTGGTCTCCCATTACGGAAAGCATCCCGATGTATTCTCCAGGACCGGCCATACTCAGCAGGACGGTCCGTTCGTTACGTCCCTCCTTGAAGATTTTTACCAGTCCCGATACCATCAGCATGATATGCGAGGTACGTGTCCCCTGCCTGAAGACACTGTCCTTCTTGTTGTAGCTAACGATATTGCTGTTATTCCTTAGCAGGTCCAGCTGCTCTTCCGACAGCAACTGGGCATAAGGCATATATTGCCTGCAGGAAAAATCACCTATGTCATCAGGAGAATTCAAGGCCTTAAAACTACATAAAATTATGCAAATCCGATGATATAAATCATCACGTGAGTCCCTAATTTTAGAAGGTTTTGTGATATCTTTGAATTCGCAATACTACCATCAAATGAAAAAGATATTAATTGTTGACGATTCCAACACGAATATTGTCCTGCTGGAAGCCATACTTAACAGCAGGGGGTATGATATAAGAACGGCATACAATGTTGACGAAGCCTATACCATGCTTGATAAAGACCGTCCTGCCCTGATCCTGCTGGATCTGCTCATGCCCAGGGTCAGCGGATACCAGTTCCTTGACCAGCTGAAGAGTAATGATGAGACGAGGGACATACCTGTTATAATAGTATCAGCCGTTACAGATGCACCGAACATTCAGAAAACATTTGATCTCGGGGCAGCGGATTACATCGAAAAACCGGTCGACATTAAAACACTCTTGGCTAAAGTTGAGAACACGCTGAATTAGATTTTAAATGACTACAGTTTATATATCCGGTCCCAAATCCGATGTTGAAGCCCATGTACATTTCTACATGGTCAGGCTCTGCATCTTTTCCTATTACTGATATGCATCTGCACCTTTGCGGGATGCAGGCCGGCTAATAAAAATCCTTCCAAAGGTCCCTTGATTTCGGAATAATAAGTATTTTTATTCTGACTTGGCCCTATGGATAAATCGAATGAAATTATTATCAGGTTTACCGTTTACGGATTTCTTATCGGTATCTTCCTTCCTTTTATATCCCTGATCATACACACCATTACCCGCGACGTCAGTTTTTCATTCCAGGGATTCAGTCAGCTTCATTCACTGTTCCCGGGACAGATACTGCTTGACCTGGTTCCATTGTTTTCCACGGTCGGGGGGGCTGTTGCAGGATATTTCGAGTCAGTCCACCAGAGATCAATGAGGGCATTCACACTGAAGGAACAGGAACGATCCGGAAGGATCCTGGACTTCACGGAAAAACTGATTAACAATGAACTTGACGCGGAACTCGTGCTCAAAGATCCGGCCGACCCTCTGGGCAAGTCCCTTGTCAACCTGAGAGATAATCTTAAACAGAACATCGGTGAGCAGCAGCAGAGAAAAATGGAGGATGATCAGCGCAACTGGGTTTCTGACGGCCTTGCCAGATACGGGGATATACTGCGCGGTTCCTTTGAGAAGATGGAGGATTTTGCCTACGATATCATCAGTTACCTGGTTAAATACCTGGATGCAAACCAGGGCGGTTTCTTCCTTGTGGAAAAGGAATCTGATGAGGAAAAATACTTCGACCTGAAAGCAAGCTATGCCTATGACAGGAGGAAGTATGCGGATAAAAGGATTGACTGGGGAGAAGGTATTATCGGCACCTGCGCCCTGGAGAAACAGAGTATTTACATGACGGATCTGCCGGATGGTTACCTGGAAGTTACATCGGGACTGGGACAGGCCACTCCCGACAACCTACTGATCGTCCCCCTGCTGGTACTGGATGATGTACTCGGGATCATTGAGCTGGCCTCCTTTAAATCCATCAGGGATTTTGAGATCGGCTTCGTTGAAAGCATTGCGGAAAGCACAGCAATAACCCTTTCAAACCTTCGAAGCAATATCCGGACATCCTCCCTCCTTAAAGAATCCCAAAACCAGGCCGAAACCCTGGCAGCCCAGGAAGAAAAAATGCGGCAGGGCATGGAACAGTTGAAAGAAACCCAGGAACAGGCGGCACAGCAGGCAGAAAAATTCATCAGCTTCACGAATTCCGTCAACCATACACTGATTCGCGCAGAATACGATACAGAAGGCACCCTGCTTTACGCAAATACAAAATTCCTGCATAAACTTGGTTATTTCAGCAATGCTGAGGTGGAAGGCCAGCATATCTCCAAGTTCCTTGATGAAAAAGACCGGCAGTGGTTTGACCCGATCTGGAAAAGACTCTCGGAGGGCGGCAAGCACTATGAGGGATATATGAAACACGTTTCAAAAACGGGACAGGATCTCTGGACCATGGCTACCTATACATGTGTCAGAAAAGATGACGGCAGTGTGGAAAAGATCCTGTTCCTGGCGATTGACAACACGGAACAGCGAAAGCAGCATCTGGATTTCGAGGGACAGATAGATTCTATCAACACTCTGAATATTAAGATTGAATTTGCGCCGGACGGCAAGTTCATAAATTGTAACGAACTATTCCTCGAAACGATGAAGTTCTCAAGAAACGATCTGGAAAAGATGTCGGTGTTTGACTTCATTGAGAAAACAGAACTCGAGAGCTTTAACGAAACCTGGGAAGGCGTTACACGGGGGATCCCCTTCCAGGGGCAGCTGAAAAGTTTCAGCAAATACGATGATGAAAAGTGGTTCAGGGTAAGCTATACTGCCGTAAATGATATGTACGGGGAAGTGTCAAAGGTAATCTGCCTGGCAAATGATATTACCCATG
>CBFDEE010000360.1:0-2891 GCA_965603745.1 uncultured Bacteroides sp.
ATAAATTCGTTCGTCCGCTTTAAATATACATAATCTAGTTTCCATTCGGCAATATTATCAATAATTGTCCTGAGGGAATCAAGGAAGTATGTGACTTCCTTGTCGGTCGTTGTCGGATGCAGGGACCATCGTACCCAGCCTGGTTTCTCCGACAGGTCCCCATGGTTGATCTTCTCGGTGATCTGCCTGGACCTTTCGTAGCTGACCTCCAGCAGGTAATGCCCGTAGGTCCCGGCACAAACACAGCCGCCACGAACCTGAATACCGAATCGGTCGCTGAGGATCTTAACGATCAGGTTGAAGTGAATGTCCTCGTAATAGAAGGAGATAACGCCAAGCCGGTCTTTCACGTTATCGGCGAGAATATGGATCCCCGGCATTTCTTCTAATCCGGCGAAGGCAAGGGATACCAGCTCGTGTTCTCTTTTGAGGATGTTTTCCACTCCCATCTTCGATTTCAGTTCAAACACGAGGGCTGCCCGGATGGCCTGAAGGAATCCCGGTGTGCCGCCGTCCTCCCTCACCTCTATATCGTCCACGTATTTATAACTGCCCCAGGGATTGGTCCAGTCCACCGTTCCCCCTCCCGGGTTATCGGGCACTTCGGCCATATACATGCTTTTATCGAAGATCAGCACGCCGGAGGACCCGGGTCCACCGAGGAACTTGTGCGGGGACAGGTAGATAGCATCCATTTTCTCTTCCGGATCATCCGGATGCATGTCGATCCTGACGTATGGAGCCGATGCCGCAAAATCAATAAAGCAGAGTCCCCCGTGTTCATGCATGATCTTCGCCATATCATGATAAGGGGTCAAGATCCCGGTTACGTTGGAACAGGCTGTAAAGGCCCCGATCTTGAATTCACGGTCCTTATATTTCTCAAGCAGCAAGCGCAGGTTGTCCAGGTCGATCAGAAGATCTTTATCGGGTTCGATCATGACCACTTCGGCACAGGTCTCGTACCAGGAGGTCTGGTTCGAATGGTGCTCCATATGGGTGATGAAAACGACGGGTTTGTCCTTCTCCTCCAGGCAGTCCCTCCCGGCCAGCCTGCCGCAGCCTTTCAGTCCCAGAATACGCAGCAGCTTGTTCACAACGGCCGTCATCCCGGCCCCGGCCGTTATGATAATATCATCGGGTCCCGCATTGACATGCTCCTTGATCAGCTGGTGGGCATGCCTGTAGGAATTGGTCATCAGGGTCCCGGTCTCGCTCGCCTCGGTATGGGTATTTGCGACAAAGGGACCGAAATCCTCAGTCAGTTTTTTTTCGATCGGACCATACAGCCTCCCGCTGGCGATCCAGTCCCCGTAAACGATCTCCTGCCTTCCGAAGGGACTGTCATATTCCGTATCGATACCGATGATATTATCCCGGAACGGTCTGAAGTATTCTTCTAATTCTGTCATTTTTCTGTGTTTTTCCTTGGACGCATGTTTTTTCCTCAGCGGTATGAAAACTGTTCAGCCTGCGGGTATATGCCATTGCCATCAGTTACGGCTGGCGATCTTTGAAAGCAGCCTGAGGATTTCGAGGTAGAGCCATACCAGGGTGACGATCAGTCCGAAGGCGGCATACCATTCCATGTATTTGGGGGCCGAAGAAGCGGCTCCCTGTTCAATGAAATCAAAATCCAGGACCAGGTTGAGAGAGGCTATCACCACGATCACCAGGCTGATCCCTATGGATAGCGGTGAGCTGTTATGGAGGTAGCCGACGGATACTCCGAAAATATTTAAGATAAAGGATACCATGTAAAGCAGGAAAACGCCCCCGGTGGCTGCAAATACCCCGAGCCTGAAATTCTGGGTGGGTTTGATCAATCCGGACCTGTAGGCGATCAGAAGGGCAAACAGTATCCCGAAGGTCAGGGCCACCGCATTGATCACAATGCCGCTGTACCGGTTTTCAAGAAAAGCGGATATGCCACCCAGGAACAATCCTTCGAGCACTGCATAGATTGGTGCGGTTATGGGTGCCAGCCTTCTTTTAAAGATCGTGACCAGGGCGACTATGAATCCGCCGATCCCTCCGCCGATCATCCAGGGAAGGATCACACGTGAAGCCGACACGGAATCCGTCGCTATGGCTGCAAATGCCAGCTTCCAGGTGTAGAAGGCGGCCGCCACGACAAGCAGGAGCATGATGGCGATCTTATTAACCGTTCCCGACAGGGTCATTACCTGGCTCCCTGCCGCCGGAGCGAAACCGGTGAACGTATTTTTGTTTAATGCCGGATTGGCCGTGCGTGCTATTGCCATTTTGATGAATTTTGGGGCACAAATATACATTCAAATTTAAAAATTATCCGCCGGACCTGTTGAAAGGCATTTTTAATATCTCTATTTTTATACCAGAACCCCGCAGATTCCACGTTATACCATACATGAAGATAAAACCGCCCAGGCTCATACGGAGTGAATTTTTCAGGAATGTCTTCACCCTGATCTCAGGAACCACCCTTGCGCAAATAATATCACTTGCTATCTACCCGGTTCTGTCAAGAATGTATACGCCGGATGATTTCGGTGTTTTTGCCCTCTATATGAGCATCCTGAGCATTACCAACATCACGGCCACGGCAAAGTATGAACTGGCAATCATGATGCCCGGGAAGGACAGGGACGGTATGAATCTTGTGGGACTCTCGGGTCTTATCACCGTTGCTGTCAGCCTGGTGCTGTTTCTTCTCGTAATTCTTCTGAACAGGCAGATGGCGGGCGCCCTGGGGAATGAAAGCCTTGCATTCTGGTTGTACCTGATCCCCGTATCCACCTTTCTGAACGGGCTTTACCAGAGCCTTAACTACTGGTCCATCCGAAATAAGCGGTTCAGGAATATCACGGCTGTAAACCTTTCCCAGAGCCTTACCAATTCATCTGTAAAGC
>CBFDEE010000361.1:0-2858 GCA_965603745.1 uncultured Bacteroides sp.
TGAAAGATTTCGGGAAATACCCGGAAGAAATATTTGCCGGATGGGAACCTGTTCTGGAGAAGGTAGGAAAGGAAGAAATGAAGAACATCCCGTTTGGAGCTATTGCCATGTATGCCTTTGCGGATAAGCTGGCATGCGGACTGCAGCAATTCATGGCAGGTGCGCGTAAATTCAATCTGGAACAAATCTCCAGGGATGACCTGATCGCTGCAAACAGGGAAACTGAAGAGGTAACCGGGCTCACATTTATGACGGAGATAAAGAACGAAGAAGCTTTAAGAATCCTGAACGGCTAAATAAATCATATCTGGTGTGATTTTTGTGGTATTTTTTATGGATTTTTTCGCATTCCGGCATCTTAAAAATAAAAGCGATTAATAATTCGTTCTAAAATAAAGGAAGTGTATTGAATTTCATAAGATTATTCCTTAATTTTAGGCGCTTAAATAAAACCAATCATGGAACAGAAGAAATCAGATAAGGCCAATCTGGAGACAAAAAGAGGGATCTTCCTTCAGGTAGGTCTGGTTGTCGTTCTTGGGATCACCCTTGCCGCATTCGAATGGAGCAGCAAGCCGAACATGGAGAACAGGCTGGGAGAACTGGCTGATATGGACCTCGAAGAAGAGATCATACCCATCACCAGGCAGCAGGAAGTCAAACCACCGCCCCCACCTCCGCCCCCAAAGGTTACCGAGGTACTTAACATCGTTGAAGGCGATGTCGAGATCGAAGATGAACTAATCATCGAAGATGCCGAAGCGGACCAGAATATGGAAATCGAGATCGTTGAATTCGAGGAGGAAGAAGAAGTTGCCGAAGAAGAAGTGTTCTTCATCGTTGAAGATATGCCGAGTTTCCAGGGAAAGGGACAGGAAGGTTTCCGCGAATGGATCGCCAAGAATCTGCGCTACCCGGAAATTGCAGCCGAAAACGGAATCAGCGGAAAGGTTTACGTCCAGTTTGCCGTTAACTCAAAGGGAAATGTTGTGGACGCCGTGGTTGTACGTGGTGTTGATCCGGCCCTGGACAAGGAAGCCGTCCGGGTTGTCATGGCATCACCCAAGTGGGCCCCCGGAAAGCAGAGGGGTAAATCGGTCAAGGTACAGTTCACCTTCCCGATCAATTTCGTACTGCAGTAAACCTTAAAAGGATATTATCTGATCCCGGCAGATCCTGTCTGCCGGGATTTTTTTTGACCCTCCGCCCGGTTTATTCCGGAGGTAGGTGCTATACAACTGCCTGCCACATCAACCACTGTGTGTTTATTCATTGCCCGACTCTGGCATAATTTATGGTTGTTAATTACTCGGTGGAATGGTTTTACCTTTTTTCTTAAATTAGCCAGCAACAAATACCATGAGATATGAAACGTATTGTATACTTCCTGATTACGGCTCTGATCCTCTCTTCCTGCGGCTCCTCGAAAAAAATGCTCGAAAAGGGGAATTACGATGCAGCCATACAGAAGGCGGTTAAGAAGATCCGCAAGGACCCGGACAGTCCCAAGGACATCGAAGCCCTTGACAGGGCATACCGGATCGCCAATGAACGGGATCTCGAACGGGTCACATTTCTTGAAAGGGAGGACAACCCGAACAATTACGATGAGGTCTTTGCCATCTATACCCGGATGAAGAACCGGCAGTCACTGGTACGCACTGTCCTACCGATGAACCTGAACGGGCGGACAATCGATTATCCTTATGTCGATTACGATGCAAAGATCATTGCCGCGAAACGAAAAGCTGCTGAATATTATTATCACAGTGGCAAGAACCTGATGAAATCCGGAACCAAGGAAGCCTACCGCCAGGCATACCAGGAAATGGCATTGGCACAGGAGTATTCGGGCGGAATGTACCCGGACCTGGATCCCCTGATCGAAGAGGCGAAGTTCAAAGGCATTAGCCGTGTGATCGTCCGGGTGAACAATATGACTCATATGAAACTGGATCCCCAGTGGGAACAGGACCTTCTTGAAATAGACACCCGCGGCTTCGAAAACGAATGGGTGGAATACCATTTCAAGCACCTGAATGAGGACATTGCCTATGATTATTCCATCTTTGTGAACCTGGAATCCATCGCCATTTCCCCGGACGATGTGAAGGAAAAAGACAACCTGTTCGAGAAGAAGGTTGAAGACGGATTCGATTATGTACTGGATGCCAACGGCAACGTGATGAAGGATACATCCGGCAACGATATCAAGATCCCCAGGTACAAGACGCTTCATTGCACCATGATCGAAACCCACCAGTTCAAATCGGTCCGTATCAACGGCAATGTCGAGATCATTTCCGAGAATCCTAAGAAACTGCTGCGCAAGGAACCCATCGGGGCGGAACATATTTTCGAACATCACTCCGCACGTGCCGTGGGTGACGTGAAGGCACTGGATGCGGAAGCCAAAGAGATGATAGAGAATGAGATTTCTCCATTCCCGACGGACTTTGATATGCTGTTCATGTGCACCGAGACACTGAAACCTGCCATACGGGAAGGCATTAATAAAAACCGGCAGTATATTTATTAAAGCTATACAAAAACTCAGAGGAAGGCCGTTTTCTCGTCTTGAAACGGCCTTTTTCTTTGTCAACTCTGTCTGAAATTGTAATTTTGCTGCCCCCTTCAGGGATTTATTATGCCGGAACCAATTGTAACAAGACAAGAACCTGAAACGGCCATCCTTATCGGAATTATCGGCAGGTACCAGGAGGCTTCCCAGGTCGAGGACTATCTTCACCAACTTGCCTTCCTGACCGAAACCGCCGCGGCAGAGCCGCAGACTACCTTCATACAGCGGCAGGACTACCCGGATCTTCGAACCAAGACCCACCTGTGGCAGGGTATTC
>CBFDEE010000362.1:0-2817 GCA_965603745.1 uncultured Bacteroides sp.
GGATTCCCGCTGTTCAAGTTCAGCAGGGGGAACATGTCGCAGTGCTGGAGGCCCCCTCCTGCGGTCATCCACTGCACGTCGCCGTGGCCGTAACGCCCCGCTGCACCCAGCGAGTCGGCATGGTCGACCATGCCTTCCAGCACGATGGTCACCGTTTCAAATCCCCGGTGAGGATGCTGGGGAAATCCCGGGATATCCCGGCCATGGTACATGCGCCAGCCGTCCTTCAGTGTGAAATCGTTGCCCAGCCGGCGGCCGTCAAGGGAGGAATCGGGTCCCATTTCACCATTCCCGCTGGGATATGCATCCTTATGGTGAACGCAGAACAGGAATGGATTGGATGTTTTCCATTGAAAACCGAGGTCCTTTATCTCTATAATCTGATCAATTTTCATGGCAGTGGTTTTTGTATTTCATACTTACAGGTCCTAAATATACTTATTTTATATATCCCTGCATAGGTTTATTAAAGATTTGCACGTATTATTCTTATAAAATTTGTACGTGTAATGATATTGATTTATATTTGTAAAGTATGATATTCAAAGCTTGCTGACATGAATACTAAGCTGACCCTGACAATTGAAAAATCTGTTATAAGTAAAGCCAAGCGTTATGCAAAGTCAAGAGGACGAAGCCTGTCGGATATCATTGAGAACTACCTTAAAATGATCACACGCGAGAATCCGATGACAGAAATAGAAGCAACTCCACTGGTCAAATCGCTCATGGGCTCCTTCAGGGTCCCGGAAGACCTGGATTATAAAAAGGAACTGTCGAAGGGATTGTCAGGGAAATATTTACAGGATGACAAGGATTCTCATTGATACAGACGTAATACTGGATTTCCTGTTTGACAGAAAGCCCTATTCAGTATTCTCGGCCGCCCTGCTGTCCTTATGCGAATCCAAAAAGCTCATGGGCTTTATTACTCCTGTGATATGCTCAAATGTATATTATATTTTACGGCAATCAGCGAGCCATGAAAAGGTAATTGAGAAACTAAAGCAATTGCTTTTAATTATAAATGTCCTGGGCATTGATGAAGAAATGGTCCTTCTTGCATTGAACTCGGGTTTCGGTGACTTCGAAGATGCCCTGCAAAACTATGCGGCAATCAGCTCAGGGCAGATAGATCTTATCCTGACCCGCAATGTTAAAGATTACAGGAAAAGTGAGCTTGGGGTGATGACCCCTGAAAACTTCATAAAGCAGATCACACCTGGAATCTCATGAATGATTTATGAACGAAGTTGAAGAATATATCTACGGATTTGAAGACGAGCGGCTGGAATTGATGAAATTCCTGCATGACCTGATGATGGACCAGCCGGGTATCAACTGTAAAATGGCTTTCAAGCTGCCGTTTTATTACGGGAAGAGCTGGATCTGTTATATGAATCCATTGAAGAAAGGAGGTATCGAGTTTGTCTTTACACGCGGCAAAGAACTGTCCAATGTACAGGGAATTCTGGAAGCCAGGGGGAGGAAGGAGGTCAGCGGCATACGCCTTAACAGCCTCGCCGACGTACCCAGGGAAAGCCTGTATGAGATCATCCAGGAGGCCATCCTGCTTGACGAAACTGTACCCTATTCGAGCCCGTATTTCCCCAACCGGGACAAAAAATGAAACCAGCCGATTCTCATTTCGTACCCCGGCATATACCCTTCGGTCATCATGTACAACAATGATCACATAGGCCGGACCCGAGGAACCGAAAAATTATTATAAAGTCTCTTTCCGCTAAGCGTAATAATTCGTATTTTATCAGGTGGAATACTGACGAATTTCTGATCATGGGCAGCAACGGGAAATACCTGGCGGAAGAATACCGGGGCCGGATAAACCGGGTCATGGACCACATCGAGAGGAACCTGGAGAAATCCTTCAGCCTGGAGGGGATGGCTTCAGTAGCGAATTTTTCAAAGTTCCATTTCAGCCGGATCTTCTGGGCCATGACAGGAGAAACCCCCTTCGAGTTCCTGAACAGGCTGCGCCTGGAGAAGGCCGCCTCTATGCTTCTTATGAATCCCCGGGAAAGCATTTCCGGAATAGCCTTCCAGTGTGGGTTCTCAAGCCTCCCGGTCTTCTCACGAAATTTCAAGGCGCAGTTTTCAATGTCTGCAAGCCAGTGGAGGTCGCGTTTCCTGGACCATCCGGGGGGACTAGCGGAGTTCTATAGCAATATGAGTCAAACGAATCGCAATCCAGGTAAAACAGACAGCAATAATAATAAATCCGGATCGTCTTCCGTAGGGTATTTTAGCCGGCAGTATGAACCTTTAAAATGGAAGACAAACATGGAACTGAACAAAAGCGTGGAAGTAAGGGAACTTCCAGAAACGACCGTTGCCTATGTCAGGCATACTGGACCCTATGAGGGCGATGAAGCCCTTTTTCAGAGACTGTACGATGAGCTGTTTGCCTGGGCCGGGCCGAGGGACCTGGCCGGCCGGCCGGATCTGAAAACCTTTAACATTTACCACGACGATCCGTCAGTGACGGAAAAGGAGAAGCTGCGGCTGAGCGTGGGACTCAACGTTCCGCCCGATACAAAAGTGGACGGGAAGATAGGTAAGATGGAACTGGATGGCGGTAAATATGCCGTTGCCCGTTTTGAACTGAATCCCCAGGACTATCCAAAGGCCTGGGGATGGCTGTTCGGCGAGTGGCTGCCCGCCAGCGGGTTCCAGCCTGCAGACGGACCCTGCTTCGAGATGTGCGGTGACAAGATCGACGGCGATCTTCACGTTGTGGACATATGTGTGCCGGTGAAACCCATGTAATTAAAATAGAAGTGCCGGTCCATCTCTGCG
>CBFDEE010000363.1:0-2814 GCA_965603745.1 uncultured Bacteroides sp.
CATCATGTGGACAATGTTAAATCCGTTTCGGAGGTGGAAGGGATAAGCGTTCAGCAGGGCCTGATCGGTACCTGCACCAACGGCAGGATCGAAGACCTCAGGATCGGCGCTGAGATACTCAGGGGAAAGCAGGTGGTGCAGGGATTCCAGTTGCTCATTGTCCCGGCATCTCAAAAGATTTATCTTCAGGCTATTGATGAGGGACTCATCACCGTGTTCCTCGAAGCTGGCGCCAATGTGCTCAGCGCTTCATGCGGTCCATGCCTGGGGACCGGGCAGGGCATCCCCGCAGACGGATTCACAGTCATATCAACAGCCAACCGGAACTTTAAGGGCCGTATGGGAAACAAGGAATCAGAGATCTACCTGGCTTCCCCGGCCACGGTTGCTGCATCCTCCCTTGCAGGCAGTATTAAACCCATAGTAGCCTACCCTGAAAAGCCTGTATTTTCACGGAAGGCAGGTGCCTCCATTACAGGGATAGCTGAAGGGGATGACCGCAGGGTGAATGCTGTGTGGGACTACACAGATGTCGATAACCTGAATACCGACCAGATGTTTGCCGGTAATCTCACCTATAATATACTCAGCTCGGATCCGGAAGCCATCCTGCCGCATCTCTTCTCCGGTTTTGACGAAGCATTTGCAGGCGGGGTTGAGAAAGGCGATATAATTCTTGCAGGGGACAATTTCGGATGCGGCAGTTCCAGGGAGCATCCTGCTGTGGGACTTGCCCATGCAGGTGTCAAAGCGGTGATCGTCAGGTCCGTGAACCGAATATTTTTCCGTTCCTGCATTAACCAGGGACTCCCGCTGATCGTTCATCCGGAAATAATCGACGATTTCCGGGCGGGCGATAAAATCGATATTGATCTTGTCTCCGGTCGCTTAAGCCTGAATAAGAAGGAGTATTCATTTGCCCCCCTGCCTGATAAACTCCTGGAGATTATTATGAGCAGGGGACTGGTAAACTGGATCCGGGAGTCCTGAGTTCGCGGTTGCCAGTTTACCAGAAATCCGTACCTTGATTTTTCCAATCAATTCGGAAATCATGGACAATCAGAAAAGGATCTGCGTTATTGGCGCCGGTGCCATCGGCGGCGTTGTTGCGGCAGTACTGGCCAGGGAAAATTATAATGTTCAGCTGCTTACCAAGTACGATGAACTGGCCGAAAAAATCAGCGATGAAGGCATCGAGGTGAGCGGCCATTGCGGGAATTTCAGCATGAAGATCCCCTCGCACGCCAGGCCGGAAGATCTGGATGGCCGTTTTGATTTTGTGCTGATAGCAACCAAAGCCGGGGCCCTGATCCCCGTTGCCAGGGCCATGCTCCCTTTTATAGACGAAAATTCCAGGGTGGTTTCCATGCAGAACGGGATATGCGAGGACATGCTGGCAGGAGTAGTGGGTGAGGACAGGACCGTAGGCTGTGTGGTAGCCTGGGGAGGGACCATGCACGAACCCGGCAGGGTGGAAATGACCTCCGGCGGAGAGTTCATTGTTGGCAATTGGAACAGGGAAGGGGATCAGCAGCTTTATGAGCTGGCTGCCATGCTGAACCATATAGTTCCTGTTAAAACCAGTGAACAGATCCTTTCCTACCTCTACTCAAAACTTATAATTAATTCATGCATTACCACCCTGGGAGCGATATGCGGACAATATTTCGGGGACATGCTCGCAAACAGGCATGCCAGGGATATATTCATCCATGTGATCGGGGAAGCAATCGATGTTGCTAATGCCATGAAGCTTGATGTTGCACCTGCTGCGAACGGCAAACTCAATTATTATAAGTTCCTTTCACATGGCCCCTTATCAAATCTGAAAAGGCACCTAATGATCCGCATCATCGGCATGAAATACCGGAGACTTAAATCTTCAAGCCTGCAGAGCCTTGAGAGGGGACAAAAAACTGAGGTCGATAACTATAACGGCTACATATCTGCGAAAGGGAAGGAGTTCGATGTGTCAACACCGGTGAATGACCGGCTGACTGAAATGGTCAGGGAAATTGAAGACGGTAAGCGTTCCATCAGCCCGGATAATTTCGGGGAGATCAGGATAGAATATTAATGGCTGGAAGCAGGATCGCCGGAAACTCAGAGAAGAATCACTCCCGGTAATGGTGACAGATATAAGTCAGGCTGACCCGGTTGGCGCTTCCGCGGATTTTTGTATTTTTGCAGGCGATTTCCGCCCTCGTAGCTCAGCTGGATAGAGCAACGGCCTTCTAAGCCGTAGGTCATGGGTTCGAATCCCGTCGGGGGTACACAGCAATTTATAACAACCTGTAAATTAGTGCTTTGCAATATTTCCTTCGTACAGGGAAATTATTTCAGGCCGTATATCTTCATATCTACTTCACCCATCTGTATTTGACGTTGAAGGTGCCGAGATCTTCGTCCTCTACAGATTCAATAAATTCAAGCACATCACTGGTTAGAGTGCTGAGGGATTGCACTGCCTCATCCTCAGTACCTTTATCAAGGGTAAGTACGGTCCCGTCTGCATTCAATTCCCAGGTTCCGTTATCAGAAATTTGAATTATTGCATTGCTGAGAAGTGATATATATAAAATTAGGCAATTGGGAGCGTAAGATCAAATTACCTAACTGTAAGAAAGAAAGCTTCCCGAAAATCACCGCAGCTCCTGCCTAACCTGAACCTGAACCTGAGCCTGAACCTGAACCTGAATCTGAGCCTGAACCTGAACCTGAATCTGAGCCTGAACCTGAGTCTGAATTTGAACCTGAGTCTGAATCTGAACCTGAAGAAGTTCCTGGGACTATTCTGTTTTGCTTTTTATCTTA
>CBFDEE010000364.1:0-2812 GCA_965603745.1 uncultured Bacteroides sp.
GCCTCAACCTTGTAGCAGATCTCGTCCTCGATCTGCTGCCCCGAAACGAAGCTCAGGTCATCTTCATAGCTCGTGTCAGCCACAGGAACCCCCTCATCAATCAGGATATATTCCATCCCGTTGATGCTCCGGTAGATATGGTAGTTTTCCACTCCAGCTTCATATTCTTCGTAGGGACTCCAGTGCAGGAATCCCAGGAGCCCTGAACTTGAGGTAGTAAGTATGATGTTACCGCATATGTTTGATTCCATGACCGGGTTATTACACACATCCAGTGAATATAGTTTATACTGGTACTGCTTATCCGTCGATAATACCTCATCCAGGTAGCTGAGGGTATCATGCACATCCGTAAGGACCGCACCGGGAAGGAATGGTTTGCCGGGTCCCGCTGCCCGGAACAATTGGTAGCTGCTGACTTCACTCCCCGGATCCATCGCAAATCTTACTTTTACCTGGGTCCCGCCCACAGCGGAAGCCGATTCCGCATCGATCCACGCGGGATGCAGGGGATGGCTCACGTTCCGGCATACGGTATTGGAGTAAGAGTCGGTAAATGCATCCCGTATTGCCCTGATAAAGTAGCAATAGGAGTGATTTTCCAGGATATCAGGATGGAATTCGCTTGTATCCTGGGTCCCGGCCGGATCTACCATCTGGTAGGGTCCCCTGTCAGTACTGTAATACACTTCATATCTGACCACATCCTCCCAGCCCCGATAGGAGGTCCACGTCAGCTGCATGCTTTTATTGCAGGAATCATAGAAGCTGCTGAGATGCATGGTGCTGTGACTGTCTGTAAAATTGCTCCTGTTACCAATCGTATCGTAGGCCAGTACCGTGAGTGTCAGCTCCTGTAGACCGGGATCAAGCTGGGAATAGTAATATTGCCGTGTGTCGCCGTCAACCGTACCCGCTATTTTCCAGATATGCTGGTCGAATAAGGTTGAGTCAAACCACAATTCATACTTTTCTATATCCGGTGATGTGCTGGCTTTCCATTCTATACCGGCCAGGCCGGTTACTGTATCCACACTGACCCTTATGATTTCAGGTGTGTTGAGAGGGATGATTTGTCCCCTCAGTCCGGCCAGGGAGGCAAGCAGAAGTGTGAAGCCCAGTATTAATGGTTTATGCCGATTCAAGTGTCTTGCGGGTAAGTTTATCAAATATAAGTACAAAATAAATCAAAAATCTACTTTCTGTTTTATTAACGCAACAGGCCTGGATATTGATATCGGTAAATATTATTGTCCCGAATGCTCGTAATTCCGGCGGGGTTTGTTAATTTTGTGTTTCATGCGTAAAATGAAAATATACAGGCGCCTGTTTCTTCTCAGGATCAAGCACATAGGCCAGCGGCAATTCGTCCTTATCCTGAGTGCTCTGATAGGTCTTTTAGTGGGACTGGCAGCGGTGGTGATCAAGAACCTTGTACACCTCATCCAGGAACTGGCAGGGATCATTTCTGAGCATACCCATGTTTATCTTCTGCTGATATTCCCGTCCGCCGGCATCTTGCTTGCGGTCCTGTTCATAAAATACATCAACCGGCGCCCCGTACAGCACGGTATCCCGGGTGTCCTGTACGCCATATCAAAACGGAACGGGGTGATCAACCGGCATAACCTGTATTCCTCGATCATTACCTCAGCCCTGACCGTGGGATTCGGGGGAAGTGTGGGACTGGAGGGGCCGACCGTTGCTACCGGGGCGGCCATCGGTTCCAATATCGGGAGATGGTTCCGCATGAGCTACAAACAGGTTATACTTCTGCTGGGATGTGCCTGCGCCGGGGCCATGTCCGCCATTTTCAAGGCGCCCATTGCAGCCATCGTTTTTGCCCTGGAGGTCATCATGCTGGACCTGACCCTGGCATCCCTGGTACCCCTGCTCGTGGCATCTGCAACGGCTGCACTGACCTCTTACCTTTTCATGGGACAGAATGTACTTATTTCGGTTGATATACAGGGTACCTTCCTGATGAAGCATGTGCCTTATTACCTTCTGCTCGGAGTTCTGGCAGGGTTCATGTCGGTTTATTTCACCAAAATGTACATGTTTGTCACCGGTCTGTTTGAAAAGATCGGAAACTCCTGGACGAGACTGGCTCTCGGGGGACTGGCACTGGGGATCCTGGTGTTTCTGATCCCATCCCTTTACGGGGAAGGGTACGAACCCATCAACAATGTTCTCAACGGTAATTATGCATACCTGTTCGAGCACTCCCTCTATGAAAGATACAGTGAATCTTTACTTGCAATGCTCATTATCCTGTGCTTTATCCTTGTTTTCAAGGTAGTGGCTACGAGTATAACCTTCGGTGCCGGGGGAATAGGGGGGATTTTCGCACCCTCCCTTTTCATTGGGTCGAACCTGGGACTGTTCACCGCAAAGATCCTGAACCTGTTCGGTGCTAATCTGCCGGAGAATAATTTTGCCCTGATTGGAATGGCCGGGCTGGTAGCCGGGGTGATCCATGCCCCTCTCACAGCAATATTCCTGATCGCCGAGATCACCGGAGGTTATGAACTGTTCATGCCCCTGATGCTTGTGGCTACCATCTCCTACGCCACCACGCGTTTATTTACCGCCAATTCAGTGTATACCATCCAGCTTGCCAAAAGAGGGGAACTAATGACCCATGACCGGGATAAAAACGTGCTCCTTCTGATGAAGGTGCATAACCTGATCGAAAAGGATTTCAACCGCATTCACCCGGAGGCCAAACTGGATGACCTGGTCAAGGTGGTCAAGCAGGCCCACCGGAATGTCTTTCCTGTAGTAGATGAAGAAGGTCAGTTTCACGGAA
>CBFDEE010000365.1:0-2799 GCA_965603745.1 uncultured Bacteroides sp.
CGGCTTAAAGGTATCAAATACAGGTTATTTTGTTTACTGTAATGGTAGAAAAGGCCTATGATCCCCAGCAGAAGGGGAAGCATGTAATAAGTATTCCGGGAGGGATGTTCTTTCAACATGTCAGGAAGCTTATCCAGGCTCCCCAGCCTGGCTTCATCGATAAAATTAATACCTGAGATCCAGTTTCCGTGCAGTAATCCCCCGAGTCCCTGAATATCATTCTGACGGCCGGCAAAATTCCACATAAAATACCGCAGGTACATATGCCCGATCTGGTATTTGAAGAAAAAGGCCAGGTTGGTTCCGAATGAGGGTTTAATGATCGTCTGGGTTTCACCGTTGCGGTCCTGTATATGAACCCGGGTCCCTTTGATATTCACCCAGCTCTCGTAGGCATTTACATGGGTCGGGTCACTGCTGTACATCCGGGGGAAGATGGTGGTCATGCGCTCGTCCCACACGTATTCAATTTTGTGGTCCTTGACCTTGTACTTCCCGTCAGCCCTGTAGTAATTGGGCCTTGTTTCTTCTGTTCCCACGATGGGAGCATTATAATACTGTCCCTTTACAAGGGGCCTCTGCCCATACTGCTCCCTACCCAGGTAGGGAAGCATGTCAAATACGGTCTCCGGGTTGTTCATGTCCATCGGCGGATTGGCATTTGAGCGGATCATGATCAGGGCATAGGATGAATAACCGATCATGATCACGGCAAAGGAAAGGATGACCGTGTTGAGTACCGGTTTCTTGTATTTATGCGAATAATGGATGCCGTACGCAATACCTGCGATAACAAGCAGGATATAGAAAAATACTCCGGTATTATAAGGCAGCCCGAAGCCGTTTACGAACATCAGTTCGAAATAGCCGGCCATGCGGACAAACCATTGGATCACCGCGTACTGCAGGAAGGCCAGGATCAGCAGGGATATAAGGAGTGAATATATGATACCGCGGACGGTAATCTTGTATTTCTTGAAATAATATATGAGCACAATGGCCGGGACGGAAAGCAGGTTCAGCAGGTGAATGCCGATCGAAAGCCCCATCAGGTATGCAATCAGCAGCAGCCAGCGGTTGGCATTTTTTTCATGCGCTACGTTTTCCCACTTCAGGATAGCCCAGAAAGTTACGGCCGTAAAGAAGGATGAAGTCGCATAAACTTCACCTTCAACTGCAGAGAACCAGAAAGAATCGGAAAAAGTATAGGCCATGGCTCCCACAAAGCCGGCACCCAGGACGGCAATCAGGTTGGACGCTGATAAATTCTCAGGATCCGGCAGCAGCTTTTTACCGAGGTGGGTAATGGTCCAGAACAGGAAAAGGATCGTGAAGCTGCTGGAGAGGCCAGAGAATACATTGATCATTTTTGCGGCCGTTTCCGGTCCCGATGCAAATATGGAGAAAAAGCGTGCCAGAATCATGAACAGGGGAGCTCCCGGGGGATGCATGACCTCGAGTTTGTATGCGGTAGCGATAAATTCCCCGCAATCCCAGAGACTTGCCGTAGGCTCCAGGGTGAGCAGGTATACTGCAGTAGCCAGTGCAAATGTAAACCAGCCTGTCAGATTGTTCCAGAAATGAAATGGTTTTTTCACAGCAGAAATGTTTGGGTTAAATGCCCGGATATGCAAATTCTTGGCGAATTTAATGTTTTTTTATCATACCGGGAATTTATATTTTTCGGGAATTAAAATGGGGAGATTTTCATTTAAAGCAGCGTGTCTTTTACTGCAGGGATTACTGATTCTGAAATCGGCAGATTCCACAGCCCAATTCTACAGCAGGGGGGAGGACCCGGGAAGGCTGAAATGGGAGCAGATCCGCAGCGATAATTTCAGGCTTATATTCCCGGAGGATTTCCGGAATGAAGCCGGACGTATGGCCCATGTCCTGGAATGTTATTACGAACCGAACTCTGCTTACCTGCAGCATCGTCCCAGGCCCATACCCGTTGTGCTTCACAACCGTTCCGTACTTTCCAACGGATTCGTTGCCTGGGCACCGAAACGATTGGAGGTGGTAACAACTCCGTCCGCTAATTCTTATTCACAGGATTATCTTGAACAGCTTGCCCTGCATGAGTTCAGGCACGTTGTCCAGGTGGACAAGCTCCGGCAGGGTTTCACCAAAGGCCTGTCGTATGTCATCGGGGAAGCAGGTACGGGAGGGGTTGCCGGGTTTATGCCATTCTGGTTCCTTGAAGGCGATGCCACCGATGCCGAAACCCGCCTGTCCTATTCCGGCAGGGGCAGGCTTCCGTCCTTTGAGATGGAAATCAAAGCCATACTGGCAGATGTCCCCGGGCTCTATCCATATGAAAAAGCGGTATTCGGTTCCTACAGGGACTATGTGCCGGATCATTACCAGTATGGTTACCAGATGGTATCGCATGCCCGGAATAAATTTGGGAATGGTTTATGGGAAAATGTCGTCAATTTTACCGGGCGGAAACCGTATTCGCTGTATCCCTTTTATTTTGGATTGAAGAAATATGCCGGAATTTCAAAAACAGAGCTGTATACGGAGACTTATGAAATCCTGAGGAAGCACTGGGCAGAACAGGCAGCCAGAAGATCTCTCACCGAAACGGTCCCGGTAAACAGGCAGCAGAAGAAGCATTATATTTCGTACCGCTTTCCGGAATACCTGAATGACTCCGTGATCTTTGCCGAAAAGTCCGGGATCGATCAGATCCAGGAGTTTGTGGCAATTGACCGCAGGGGGAATGAAAAACGGATCCACCGCCCCGGTTTTTACGATGCGGCCGGTATCAGCGTAGCAGGTAGCAGCATTGTG
>CBFDEE010000366.1:0-2744 GCA_965603745.1 uncultured Bacteroides sp.
AGTACCCGTGTTCTTCTAAATGAATAAACAGATTTTTAAAGAAATGGAAATCAGCCGGGTGATTTAAGTCAAAGAAAAGTCTTTTATTTTGATCTGTTTTTTTCATATGACATTTGCCCGATGGATCAACCTATTGAGCAACACATTCCAGTTATCTAAAAATAGACAAATCTGATGAATGAGGTGGGAGGGCTCTCAATTAATCGTATAATCCGTCTTCGGTAACCCGCCGGAGGGGATGGCTTTCATGGTGAAGCCTTTTTCGCGGAGGAATTCGAGGGTGCGGGGAAGGGCGAAGTAGAGGTTGTCGCTGGCTTTGTCGGAGTCGTGGAAGACGATGATTGAGCCGGGCTTTACGTTCCTGATCACATTCTGCAGGACCCGGTCGCCGTCGAGCCCCGTGTTGTAGTCGATGCTCAGCACATCCCACATGATAATTTCATACTGCTCCAGGACCGCTTTGACCTGTCCGGGAAGGATCCGGCCGTAGGGCGGACGGAAGATCTTTGAATCGATCATATTACCGGCCAGGTTGATGTCATCCAGGTAACGCTTGATGCTTGAACGGAATCCCTTCAGGTGGCTGTAGCTGTGGTTGCCTGCGCTGTGCCCGGCGGCAAGGATCTGGTTGAATAGTTCGGGGTATTTGTCCACGTTGCGTCCCAGGCAGAAAAAGGTGGCCTTGGCCCCGGCTTCATCCAGCCTGTCCAGGACCCACGGGGTGACTCCCGGTGTGGGGCCATCATCGAATGTGAGGTATACATCCTTGTGGTCCCCGTAAAAGTCCCATGTCATCCTGTGAAGCGCACGGGTCAATAAAGAAGGTGGTCTTACGATCAGCATAGGGTTAGCTAACAATCAATAAAATGACCAGCTCTGTATTATTAACGGAACATGCGCTCGTAATCTTGCCCGTAGACCGAAAGTTTTTCTTCAAGCCTTCGTGCTGCATCCGTTTCACCATATCCGAGGCACATGCTCCTCAGGGCATTGATGTCCCTGACCGCTGCCAGGAAGTCGTTGCCACTTTTGTCGAACCTGGACTTGCTGCTCCTTGACAAGAGCTTGTAATACTCAAGCTCCGATTCCAGCTTGCTTTCATACTTCTCCACCATAGTCAGTGCCGTGGCAGTATCCCCCACACTGAAATATCCCTGGATCATCGGGGTGATGCCCGCATTGTAAGGGACAGTCTCTTCCGGCATATGTTGTATGCACTCATCCAGAACCATTTTCGCGCTGTCCAGTTTCCCTGCATCCACAAGGGCTCCGGCCAGTACAGAAAAGGCATAGCGGTAATGAATGGTCATCCTCAGGTTGTTCTCATCCATGTAGATCCCCGGGGTTTCGATCCCGCCCCAGTCGAACTCCTCCATGAGCTTCTTATACATGGCATCGGGCATTACCGCACCCAGGTAGCTGGAGCCGGGAATCCGGACCGGGGCTACCCTCAATGCCAGTCCTTCCCGTACGAAATAGCTCTCCAGGTTCAGGTAGTTTTCCGACGATACGGTGGTAGAGTAATAGATGGGGCGCTCCCACTGGTTATTCCCCATCAGGTCCAACACCGTCATCAGGTTTTTATACAGTACATTTTCTGACAGAGAGAACCGCACCTGGTCCACCCTGTTCTCTTCAAATTCCCCGGGCACCACCCAGCCGGCCATGGAAGCTGAATCGGCCGGGATCACAAACTTGCGGGCAGGAATGAAATACTGTCCCTGCCTGAAGCGCGGATCATCGGTAAGCAGGAATGCAAAGGCCTCCTTCAGGGGAGCGTAGTCGGCATCGATGGATTTGACGAGCCGCTCCATCCTGGTTGTTTCGGCCTTCATGGCCTCCTCGTCAATATTGATCTTCTCGGCAATCTCCTCGGAATTGAAGGTCCGCAGGTATCCGTAAAACTTCAGTGGATCCATATTCTCCTCCAGTGCAAGGATGGCGTTGTAATCTTTGGTATGGTTCCGGGGAAGCAGGGAAGCCTCCAGGATATCAAGGGTATTGCTGTAGATATCCATCACATCATCTTCATACTTATCCAGGTTCACCTGGTATTTTTCGTTGATCAGTACCCCGGCCGATTCCACCAGGTAGGCATAATCGCGTACCCCCTGCTGATACTGTTCTCTGGTCATGCTGATAGGCAACGCCTCGGAATCGTAGAAAGTCTGTTTCATCTGCTCAATGTACCAGTCAGCCGTCAGGTAACTCAGGTTCACGATCCGCACATCGGTGCGCACTCCTTCCACCTCCTGGATGTACCAGAGGGGGAAAGTATCGTTATCGCCGTTGGTAAACATGATCCCGCCCGGCAGACAGGAATTGAGGAAATTCCTGGCAAAGGCGGGTGCGGTGTACCGGTGTGAACGGTCATGGTCATCCCAGTTCTCTCTGGCCATGATCCCGGGCACAAGGATCAGGGAAGCCAGTATCAGGGCACCGGCTGTCACCACCGATCTCTTCTTTTTCGAGGCCCATTCTATGAGTCCCGCTACCCCGATTCCGATCCAGATGGCAAAGGCATAGAAGGAGCCCGCATAGGCATAATCACGCTCCCTGGGCTGGATGGGGTACTGGTTCAGGTAGACCAGGATGGCCAGACCGGTGAGGGCAAAGAGCAGGGCAACCACCCAGAAATCTTTGTTGTGCTTCTTATAATGAAAGTACGCTCCCACCAGTCCCAGCAACAGTGGAAGAAGTGATGGGAAGAAGGTATAAAAGATTATTAGAAGAAAATAATCAAC
>CBFDEE010000367.1:0-2734 GCA_965603745.1 uncultured Bacteroides sp.
GATAATCAAAGGAATCACAGAAATTAATACAATGCTTATGCCAACAGAACAATTTCCAAGATCTGAAACAATAGCACTGGACAATGCTGTGAAATACTCGGATAATTCAATAGTCAGCCGGCAGGTGATGAAAGAATCCGGCGGGAATGTTTCACTGTTTGCCTTTGACAGGGGACAGGAATTAAGTGAACATACGGCACCTTTTGATGCCCTTGTCCAGGTGCTGGCAGGAAAGGCCGAGATCTATATAGCCGGTGATAAATATGAACTGGAAAGCGGCAAGTCCGTTATCATGCCTGCCGGTGTTCCCCATGCAGTCAAGGCTCCGGAAAGGTTTAATATGTTGCTGACGATGATCCGAAAGCCGGAGTAAGTTCGCGGTCCGGGCTCCAGTCCACCTGCTCAACCCCCTCTTCACTCAGGATATCATTGGTCCTGGAAAAATGCCTGCATCCGAAAAATCCGGAGTGTGCTGAAAATGGAGACGGGTGAGCTGCCTTCAGGATGTGATGCCTTCCCGCATCAATCAGATGCTCCTTTGCCTGGGCATATCTTCCCCAGAGAATGAATACAATACCCTCTCTTTCATCCGATAATTTACGGATCACCGCATCTGTGAAACTCTCCCAGCCTTTATTCTGGTGTGATCCCGCCTGGTTTGCCCTGACCGTCAGGGTTGCATTGAGCAGCAGCACGCCCTGGTCTGCCCATGATTCAAGGTTCCCGTGAGATGGTACGGGTATGCCCAGGTCGTTATGCAGTTCCTTAAAAATATTTACAAGGGAGGGAGGCGGGATAATACCAGTAGGAACTGAAAAGCAGAGTCCATGGGCCTGCCCTTTCCCGTGATAAGGATCCTGTCCGAGGATAACAACTTTGACCTGATCGAAGGGAGTACGGTCGAATGCGGCAAATATCCTGTTCCCCGGAGGGTACACAACATGTGATTTTTTCTCATTGACAAGGAAATTCTTCAGGGCTGCAAAATAAGGCTGGCTGAACTCTTCTACAAGTCGTTCTTTCCAGCTTTCATGGATATCAGGATCGATCCGGCTCATCCTATAAATATAGGGAATAATCGGATTCTGATACAGCAGATCGCATGCGCGCTGAATATTATCCGGACTCGGCACAGGATTACAGGTTAGATACAGGAACATCGGACTGGAAATCATCTATTCTGATGACCTTTTCTTTCGTAATGAAACATCGGAGTTTTTTTCCGGGGTGAATATGGCAATCGAGCTTATTACCATCCGCATTGGCTATGAATTCAACCTATCCCGGGGTGGGCCCAATAATACGGTATTATATTCTGAAAGCTTCATCCAGTATGGATCGAAAGAGACCGGGCTGAATCTGCAGGTAAATAAGGCAGGTCCGCTTACTGCTGATGAACTCAGATCGTGGCCCGGAAGGTCAGGATGAAATTCCGGCCCGGGGCACCGATACCGGAAGCAAAGGTTTTGTAAAACCTGTCGAAAAGATTCTCAATAGCCAGCTGGATCTCAAAACGCTCGTTAATCTGGTAGTGGGACCGGAGATTAACGGTATACCAGGCCGGGTAGCCTTCACCCGGGATAGCCTCTTCCTGGTTGTCTTCTCCGTAAGGGCTCATTTCAGACCAGTATTTTTTTCCACTGTAATGGATGTATAATTCACAGGTGAATTTTGAGCTGCCGTCAGGCCGGAATGTTGAAGTGAAATAACTGATGGAAACCTTTCCGAAGACCGGGGGGATATGCCCCAGCGGAACATCATTGGTAATGTCCCGTCCTTTAAGGTAATTGAATGTACCCATGAACCGGAAATTGCCCGGTATATCCGAATGAGTACTCAGCGAAAATCCCTGGATTGTCCCAAGGCTGGCATTGGAATTGGTGATGATGTGGTAGTATTCCCCGTCGTAAAGCAGGGTGTCGGATCCGTTTATGGTATGTCCGGTACGTACGATGACATTGCTCAGGTAATTGAAATAAACGGAGCCGTGAAATGTGGCAATACCGGGAATTTTTTTACTGATCCCCATCTCGGCGTTATATGTATATTCGGATTTAAGGTTTTCATTCGGGACGGTGACAAAATCCCCCTTCGCCCTGACCTTTCCGTAGTCGTCGACATTGGGATTCCTGAACCCTGTTGCCAGTATGAAATCATACTGCCAGGTCGGGGCGGGATTATAAACCAGGCTTAAAGAAGCGGTCGGGGCTCCGTTATTAATGCGGATTTCATCGTACGGCAGGTTGGCATCTGTGAAATAACTACGCAGCATACCATACTGGTAACGGATGCCCGCGTGAAGCACCATCTTTTCGGATGGGATCATTTTGTAATTTCCATATACGGCAAATGAATTGGTATGGCTTCCCCCCCCGGGATAACGGGTTAGTGCATCCTGCAGTGTACCGGTTCGGATGTTCTCATATCGTGCCTCCGAGTTCACATCGTTATGGGTGAACTCAAGACCGTAATACAGGCGTTGTCTCCCTTGCATCACCCGTGTAAAATCAAAATTACCGCTGTAGACGTACACATCCTCCTCCTGGAAAAGTCTTTCATCTACCCTGAATCGCCGCGAGATCCGGTCTTCCCTGATTTTCTGGAAGCCAAGGGTCAGCGTTCCGTTGGTGTATAGAGGATTGTAATTTTTCAATACTCCCCGAACCGATGCCAGGAATCGGTTCTGGGGACCATAATACCATTCTGCATATTTCAGATTATCTCCCTCGTAATC
>CBFDEE010000368.1:0-2690 GCA_965603745.1 uncultured Bacteroides sp.
TTTTGCATCGGTTGTTCCCGGTGTAATGCATGCCTGCGGGCACGATATGCACATGACGGTATGGCTTGGCACGGGTAAGGTGCTTGCCGCCATGAGCGATTCATGGAATGGTACACTGATGATGGTTGCCCAGCAGGCCGAGGAGCGGAGCGGGGGAGCCAATGCCATGATAGCTGACGGGCTGTTCAAACGCTTTCCCGTTCCGGATCATGCACTGGCTTACCATGTGAGTCCAGCGCTAAAGACGGGAAGCATAGGATACAGACCCGGTCCTTTCATGGCTGGTGTTAATTCTGTTGATGTGACCGTTCACGGGATCGGTGGACACGGTGCCATGCCTCATAATACCATTGATCCGATAGTACTGGCCTCCAGGATGGTGCTCGCCTTCCAGACCATACCCAGCCGCGAGATCAGTCCCATTGAACCTGTTGTGGTCACGGTAGGGTCCATCCACAATATCATCCCCGACGAGGTAAAGATGCAGATGACCATAAGGTTTTACAATGACCGGGTATATGAGGACATTATCGAAAGCATCGGCCGGATCTCAGCCGGGATTGCACAATCTGCCGGATTGCCCGAATCGCTGTATCCGCAGGTATCCCCGCTGGACCACCTGACCCCGCCGCTAATAAACGATGCCAACCTGACTATGGATGCAGTAAATTCATTTGTCAGTGTCCTGGGTGAACAGAATGTAATAGAGGTTGAGCCGTTTACTGTGGCTGAAGATTTTGCCCGCTACGGCAGGACGGAGGAAAAAGTGCCGATCGCGATGTTCTGGCTGGGAGCCACGAATCCGAAAAAGTTTGAAATTGCTGAAGAAAACGGCGTACCCGTACCCCAACTTCATAGTCCCCAGTTCTTTCCTGATTTCGAGCCGACCTACAAAACAGGAGTTCTGGGCATGAGCAAAGCGATACTGGACCTGTTCAAAAAATGAACCCGTCTGGCTGGCTTCCATGATGATCATTCCACAGCCAGCTGCCGGAACTGTTCATTTACCTGTCATTCTCCGGCAAAGAAAGATCCCTGTACAATTTTTTTATAAGGATTTTGCTGCGTGACCTGATCCCGGCAGACTCATCGTCCAGCTGTGATTCAAAAAGGGCTATCAGCTCGGGTTTCAGGCCGGGTTCGGCCTCCGAGATGTTATACAGGATACTCATGGCATAGGCCTTGTGTGCTATCTCGGCTGAAGGTGATTCCACGATCTCGAAACAGATATCGAAAAGAAACCCGCTCTGTTCTTCTGGTACAGCCAGGAGGGTAAGCAGCTTCAGAAGGCATCTTTTAATGCTTACGGACTTTATCCCGGGCAGAATTTCTGTAATTTCCGGTATCCTGGATTCAATAAAATGGGGATGTTTCTCGACAAAAACGGATATACTCCAGGCAGCCCTCATGGATTCAGGGTATCTATCTTCGAGCATGATTTCCCACACGGTGTCAAAAACAGCAGGATCCTCCCCGATTTTATCCGCCAGGATGTCGGCATTCAAGCGGGACGAATGCATTCCCAGGAATTCTCTTATATCCATATGAAATTATTATTCCGGCTCAAGTACACCGTGGATGTGACCGTCCGGATCCTTGAAATAACAGTGTATGCCCACTCCGGGGATTTCCTGTTTCGGGCCGAATATTTCTCCCCCGTTTTCTTCAATGGCATTCATGGTGGGAACGATATCTTTAACCTGGATGGTATTCACAATTGAAGTGACAGGATGGTTTTTCCTCAGAATAGCTCCTTCAATGCCGGGTTCCTCTTTCGGGCCGGAATCGGTAAGATAATATTCAGTATCACCCCATCTGTTAAGTTTCCATCCGAACACCGAGGAATAGAAGGCAACAGACCTTGCCGGATCTTCCGACGGGATCTCGAAATGCACAACTTTTGCCATAAACAGTTAATTTGATGAGTTATTAATCAAGAGTAACTATTAAAATATAGAAAAAAAAATTAATTTAGAATCGATTTAAATAGAAAAATATGCATTGGCTGAGATTTAGCATTCTTATTATTACCTTAATTGTTCATGAATCTTTTATTGTAAGCATGGAACCGGACAGGAAAGACAGGATTGCCACCTTCGGATCAGGCTGCTTCTGGTGCACCGAGGCTGTCTTCGAGGGATTGGAAGGCGTTGAGAAGGTGATCAGCGGGTTTTCAGGAGGCGAAGTTAGGAATCCTTCGTACAGGGAAATCAGTACGGGCAGGACGGGGCACGCCGAGGTTTGCCAGATCCATTACAACCCGGATATCATCAGCTTCGGGGAGCTGCTTGATGTATTCTGGCACACACACGATCCCACGACCCTTAATCGACAGGGAAACGATGTGGGTTCACAGTACCGCTCCGTGGTTTTTTACCATTCACAGGAACAAAAGAGGCTGGCAGAGGAATCAATGGCTGAGATGAATGCTTCGGGCACTTTTTCCGATCCCATCGTAACGGAGATTAGCGAGTTCATGGGGTTTTACCCCGCAGAAGACTATCACCAGGATTACTTTAGAAATAATCCAAACCAGCCCTATTGCACCTTCATTGTAAAACCGAAAGTTGAGAAATTCAGGGCCATATACCAGGATAAGCTGAAGTAGGGGGTATGGCAAATTCATCAAAAAACCAGTAGAATCCTTTGTTTTATGGTGATACGAACGTAACTTATCCGAAATTAATTTT
>CBFDEE010000369.1:0-2669 GCA_965603745.1 uncultured Bacteroides sp.
GCTTCCGCTTGTGGCGCGGCTCGTCAATGAATTGAAGCTGGATCTCAGATGTTCCGCAGAGATATTCCTGCCGATAAGTGCTCCGGTGCCCGTCAGAAGAAGCCAGCCTGCAAGTATCACCCCGATCACAAGTTCGTTCCCGTGAAAGATCGCCAGGTATTCCCTGAGGAGTATAACCTGGGTTACCATGGCCGTAGCACCCAGTGTCAGAAGTGGGAGCTTGTCAGACGCGGGGATTTTCAGGTAGGAGATTGTTGTATTTACCGGAGAAGGCTTTTCCTTCCCCGGAAGGGTAAACCTTTTACGGCTGATGATCTTCCTGAAATATGACCAGTGCCAGGAGAAATGAAAAACGGCGATAAAACTCATCCCGATTCCGAAATCAACATGCCATATCAGGAGCCTGTCGACAATCGCCATATCAAGTTTGTAATTGGCCTGGACCGCGAGTATGATACCCAGGATGGCGGTTGTAAAAAAGGTGAGCAGGAGGGAAGTATTCCATATCTGCCTGTGCCTCGTTCGGTCCAGGAGCCCCGTACGGCTCAGTATAAATGTGAATCCGTATATAAGGAGAGCGGAAAGTCCGATGGGGATCAGGGCATAGGGCATCGTGTCTTTTTACTCGTTTTTATGGTCACCCTCCTTGAAAACCAGTGCCTCGTAAATATAAAGATCTGCATCTTTCCAGCCATACCAGCCGATCTGTGCCTTGTCCCTCGCGCAATGACCAAGAAATTCCTCTAGGTTCCATCCGGTCTGCTCGGCTACCTGGGGCAGGAAGGTGCCTGAATTGGAACCTTTTTTAATGTATATCCCGTGCTGTCCAAGCTTTATTTCGGAAGGATCGCTGATCTTAACCATCGGGGTCAGTACCGAGATCTCGAGTTCAATCTCATCCAGTTCATCTTTCCTTACAGGTTTAAACCGGTAGTCCTTTGTCGAAGCCGAAATGGTCATGTCGCGGACGACTTCGTACAGGGGTTTCCCGGGCTGGAAGCGTCCTATGCAGCCCCTCAGTTTACCGTTTATATGGAGGCTGACGAAGGCACCTGTATGGGTTGAAAGGGAAGGGGAGTAGCCCTGGTTGTCAGGCTGGTGGATAGTTCCCTTGCGGATATATGAGTCAAGGGTCGTCCTTGCTATTTCCATTAGCACCGTCTTGTCTTCTTCGCTGAGCATAAAAGCGGATTTTTCTGGCTTATTCATTGTATAATCCTGCATGCTTACGGTAATGGCACAGTATCCTACCACCCTGGATTTATCCCCCAGCCTCGTATCTCCCGAATTCTGGTAGCGGATCAGTTCATATTCCAGCTGATTCCTGTCCTCCTGCGTCATATGCATGAGAGTCAGGATCGCGGGCCAGGCACAGGCCGAAGTAGCTAAGTTAGGAATATTTTTTTCCTCGTTTTGTTTCAGCGCCGCCAGGAACTTTTCCGGATCATTACTGCATATTGCATTGGCCGTAATCATGTCAACGGTATTAGCGCTCCGGTAATCCGGGAAATGAGAAAAGTCGGCACTTATGATAAACAGATTGTCCTCGTTCAGATAGGGCCTGAGTGCACCTGCAATTTCTTTGCACACGGCTTCTGAATGAGTGCCAAGGAGTATGGGCACGATCCGGAAATCCTTTTCCAGGTAATACTGCAGGAAGGGAAGCTGGACTTCCAGGCTGTGCTCGCCCAGGTGGGCTGCATCATGCTTCACAAAGACCCTGTGCCGTTTGTACAGTGTTTCAGTGAGCTCCATGTTAACCGGTACAACCCCTAGCGGTGTTTCAAAATCTCCGGATCTGTAGATCGCGGCACCTTCGAAAGCATAGCGGTGACTGCTTCCCAAAATAAAAATGTTCTTGTATGATTTTTTTGGATCGACCTGTGTGTAACTGCTCGCTGCAACTTCGCCGGAGAAGGGATATCCGGCATGTGGAACGATCACGGCCAGAACTTGTCCACTGACACGGTCAGGTAAAGCCCGGCTGAACAGGAATTCAAGATCGCGGAGCAGGACATCCGGATCAGAAGCGTAGAAAGAACCGGCAACGGCCGGAGGGCGCCGTTTGGTTTGACCGGTATTCTGGGCTGCTGCAGTCCACATCATCAGCCCGATCATCATCATCAGGATTAGCTTGCGCATGGCTTCAAACAGGTTTAAAACAAAGTTAATGAGAATTTTAATACAGGATAAATAATTATCTTAGGGAGTTCGAAGGTACTATTGGAGGACTGATTATGATTAAAAAGGCGATTCACTTCATTACCACAGGGATCTGGCTGATCGATGTGAAGGACTACCCGCCGGTACTCGGATTTTTCCTGAGGCAGCTTCGGATCATTGTACTGGCGATCAAGGAATTCAGGGAGAACCAGATCCAGCTCAGGGCTTCGGCACTGACCTATTATTCCCTGCTTTCCATCGTGCCCATTGCGGCCATGGCATTCGGGATCGCCAAGGGATTCGGCTTCGAAAAACGGATCGAGCAGGCCCTTTTGGATCGGTTTAGCGGCCAGGAAGACGTACTGAAAGAGATCATCGGCTTCGCGCAGGACTTATTAGAAAATACACGGGGCGGACTGATCGCGGGAATCGGCGTGATTCTATTGTTCTGGGCGATCATCAAGATTCTGAGTAATATCGAAAAATCATTCAATTCCATCTGGGGG
>CBFDEE010000370.1:0-2657 GCA_965603745.1 uncultured Bacteroides sp.
TATGCGGTCAAGGTGGAAGTGCCGAACGACGGCAGGCTGAAAATCGGCATGCCAGGGGAGGTGATATTTTGATAAACATCTGATATGGGATCATTATCGGTAGATATCCGGAACATATCAAAATCCTTCGGGGATGTGGATGCCCTTCAGGATGTAAGCCTGGGAATAGAACCCGGTGAACTGTTCGGCCTGATCGGTCCCGACGGAGCAGGGAAAACCACCCTGTTCCGGATACTGGCTACCCTTCTCCTTCCTGACAGCGGCCAGGCTCATGTTGAGGGATTTGATGTGGTAGGGGATTTCAGGGAAATACGAAAGATCATCGGTTATATGGCAGGACGGTTCTCACTTTACCAGGACCTGACGGTTGAAGAGAACATGAAGTTCTATGCAACGGTCTTCGGTACAACGGTCGAAAAGAACTACGAACTGGTCAGGGATATCTATTCCCATATAGAACCTTTTAAAAACCGAAGGGCAGGGAAGCTGTCCGGCGGAATGAAACAGAAGCTTGCCCTGTCCTGTGCACTGATACATAAACCAAGGATACTAATCCTGGATGAACCTACCACGGGAGTGGATGCGGTTTCAAGGAAGGAATTCTGGGAAATGCTCATTCACCTGAAGACCAGAGACATAACGATATTGGTATCCACGCCTTATATGGATGAAGCAGAACTATGCGACCGTGTAGCACTGGTACAGAACGGAAGCATACTTGCGGTTGATGCACCGGCAGCTGTAATAGGGAACTTCAGGGGCCGGCTGCTCTCACTGAAGTCCCGGGATCTCTACCGGCTGAAGAAGGACCTGGAAGCCTATGAGCATACATCATCGGTGTATCTTTTCGGGCAGCAGCTTCACCTTACTCTTAAGAACGAAGGAGCGGAGGAGGAAATTCCCGGATACCTGGCCGGAAAAGGGCACAGTGATCCGCTCATTGAGATTATCAGTCCCAATATAGAGGACTGCTTCCTGGCATTAATGCACAGGGATTAATACGGCAGACAGATGAACAGTGAAAATACAGTGATCAGGGTACGTGACATGGTAAAACGGTTCGGGGACTTCACCGCCAACGACAGACTGAATTTTGATGTGTTCGAAGGTGAGATTTTCGGCTTTCTGGGTGCGAACGGAGCTGGTAAAACCACGGCTCTCAGGATCCTGTGCGGACTTTCCCTTCCCACCAGCGGGGAGATCAGTGTAGCCGGTTATAATGTATATACGGACCGTGAACGGATCAAGAAAAGGATAGGCTATATGAGCCAGAAATTCTCCCTTTATGAAGATCTTAAGGTTTACGAGAACATCCGCCTGTATGCCGGTATCTACGGCCTGAGCAGGAAGCGGATCCGTGAGCGGACCGATCAGCTGCTGGATGAACTGGGACTGGAGGCTGTGCGGAACAAACTGATAGCGGACCTGCCCCTTGGCTGGAGGCAGAAACTGGCTTTCTCAGTGGCCGTGATCCATCAGCCCAGCATCGTTTTCCTGGACGAACCTACCGGAGGGGTCGACCCGGTAACACGGCGGCAGTTCTGGGACCTGATCCACGATGCATCGCGGAACGGGATCACGGTATTCGTGACAACACATTATATGGATGAGGCGGAATACTGTGACAGGCTAAGCATAATGGATGCCGGAAGGATAGAAGCCATCGGAACACCGGCGGAACTGATGCATAATTACCAGGCAAAAAATATGGATGAGGTATTTATAAAGATCGCACGCTGAAAGCAGCAGATAATGAAAAGATTTACAGGATTTGTCATAAAAGAGTTCAATCATATCCTGCGGGATTTCAGAACCCTGTTGATCCTCTTCGGTATGCCTGCGGTAATGCTTCTTATATTCGGTTATGTTGTTACCAACGAACTGAAAGATATCAGGATAGCTATTCTTGACCAGTCCGGGGACCGTTACACGAGGGATATCAGCAATAAGATCATATCATCGGGGTATTTCATATTTGACGGCTACCTCGATAACACACAGCAGATCGAGGAGAAATTCCAGGAGGGCAATGTCAAACAGGTTATCATATTTGAACCCGGTTTCGGCCAGAAGATGATGCGCGACAGATCTGCCGCAATCCAGCTTCTTGCAGATGCCTCAGATGCCAACACGGCCAACCTGGTCGTCAGCTATACTTCGGCCATTATACAGGATTACCTGGCCGGCCTGCAAATAAGCAACGGTGGTAAAATGCAGATCAGGCCTGAATTGAGAATGATGTACAATGAGAGCATGTCGGGAACCTATATGTTCGTGCCGGGTGTAATGGCATTGATCCTTATGATCGTTTCAGCCCTGATGACTTCCATCACAATTACACGTGAAAAGGAAATGGGTACCATGGAAACCCTTCTTGTCTCACCGCTGAAGCCCCTTCAGATCGTAATCGGGAAAGTGACGCCGTATATATTATTGTCTTTCGTGAACGCCGTTACCATCGTAGCTATGGGTTATTTTGTGTTCGGTCTTCCCGTCCATGGAAGCCTGGGACTCCTCCTGCTTGAAAGCCTCCTGTTCATAAGTGTTGCCCTGTCACTGGGGATCTTCATTTCCACCATGGTGGAGACACAGCAGATGGCAATGTTTGCTTCCATGCTCATGCTGGTGTTGCCGACCATCCTGCTCTCGGGATTTAT
>CBFDEE010000371.1:0-2652 GCA_965603745.1 uncultured Bacteroides sp.
CTTTCAATGGTGGCTCCTCCTTCTTCAAGATGCATACTGCTTTCATGTTTTTCGGGAAGGTCCCACCGGGCAGCCATATCGGAATGCCGTCCGCTGGGATAAGGATACCTGAGATTGACTTTCAACTGCCCGGAAGCAAGGAGATCCGAATTCACCCGGAAGGACACCATATCCAGTTCAGGATGGCAGGCTGTAATGACTTCGACTTGTTTACCGAAAGCTACAAAAGCACTTCTTATCTCACCTTCCCAGAGATCAAGTTCCTGTGAGATTGATTCGATGTCTTCCGGGCCGGCTGTATTTCCCTCTTCGTCGCTGATCTGGAAACCGATGATGCCCAGGTGCAGGCGGTGTGGATTGATCCTGAAATATTCGACCGCTTCCCTGCCCCGCTCAGGTTCCTTGAGCTGGACGGAATAGGGTACATCCCTGCCTCCTGTTCTGTACAGGGCCATTGTTTCCTTAACATCGTACCCTTTTGTATT
Organism: uncultured Bacteroides sp.; assembly: GCA_965603745.1. Taxonomy (GTDB): domain Bacteria; phylum Bacteroidota; class Bacteroidia; order Bacteroidales; family SM23-62; genus SM23-62. The sequence goes on from CBFDEE010000371.1 coordinate 486, forward strand.
CGAATAGCTGTGCCATCCCCAGTCGCTGTGGGTGCCAAGCGGAATACCCCGGCTGTATTCCCCTGGGAAAGTCTGCAGGCCGGTGATGTCAACGGTAAAGGCAAATCCACCGTTTCCAAGGGTGAGGGAGCATAGTGTGTCAGGTTCCGTATTTATCACGTTATGCCTGCTGACCAGGGCTTCCCGGTCTATGGGCTGGTTCATCTGGCATGAGGCTGCCAGTATCAGCAGTATACTGATTCCGTAAAGTTTACCTAAAGAAGTCATACAATTACAGTGTTATTGTGTTAATGAATTATTTCTCCCGAATAAGGCTTATGCCCATCAGGCCTATGACCACATCGTTGGCCAGTGTTTCAAGGATCAGTTCTTTCAACTCTTTCGATGAATCCAGGGGCAGATCAAAAAGACTCGCCGCCCCGCCCTCTATATCGTTGGTTCCGTTCCTTCTCAGTACCTGGTATTCTTCTTTCTGCTCCTCCCCGGTCTTCAGGTAGATCCTCGGAGGCCTTGGGGAATCCATACGGAATCCATAACCGTCGAAATAGTAGTCCTGTTCGATTGGCCACCAGGTATCGGGGTGCACCAGGGCAAGGGTGTCCTCAGAACCGTCCGCATAGCTGACCCGGATGATACCGTTGCACATGCGGCTCTGCATGTGATGCACGGATCCGGCCATCAGGAAGTAAGCATGGCTTGACCTGCCCGAAAGCGGTATGCTGGCCGTATGGGGATAATTATCCCAGCGAGAGGTGAAAAGGATATTAGGTACGCCTGGTTCCCCGGGTGTTTTCAGGGAGATGCCCTGCTTAAGAACGATCTCGTTTCCCTTTCCTGCTCTTGCCCTGAGCCCGCTGTCATCGATTTCAGGCATCCGGCGATAAGAACACCAGTCCCCGATTCCCTGCACGGGTATCTGCAGCGTCGGAGATTCTGCCCTGGGGGACAGGTAGGCATTTTTGAAAATATTGTCCACACGGTCGTTAAAATATCCGGAAATATCGATCATGTCCAGCGGGGTGTTTTCTTTTAAACTGATGTCCCAGTTTACAAGATTCCGGCGGCACACCATTTCGGAGCTTGTGAACTCGATCCGGTTGGAACCGGGAACAAGAATTTCAACAGGGATGGAAAACACGGCAGATGATCCACGGGGTGGAATGCTCAGATTGGCACAGGGTATTCCGTTCACTTTCAGTTTTCCCTTCATATGTTTGCTGCTGTAACTCTGCATACTGAACTTCAGTTCATTGTAATTCAATGATCTGGACACAATGAATTCAAGCGGTTCTTTAATTTCAAAGCAGAGTACTTGCCACCATTCCAGGTCATCCTGCTGCATCCTGGCAAACACCGTCCTGTGGCCGGTAAGTCCCGAAGCCTCGAACGAAAGTGAATAATCGCCTAAAATTTTATTCTCAGCGGCATCCTGTGGATCATACACTTCAAGCACCCGGGCTTTGCCCGATACGACCTCGAGTCTTTCGCCTCGGGCAACCGGATCATTTATTTTTGCTATTTCAGGTTTATCACCCGTCCAGCCAATGCTGATGCTGATCGTATCGGTGCAGTCTGCACGGATTTCGATCTCAGGGTCACCCACCGATCCATCCAGGTTCTGCCATTCGGCATCATGTCCGTTCACAGTAATATGGCCGATGACAGATCTGCGGGCTTTCACAACGAGGCGAAGATCCATTTCCACGGGGAGATCCTGGATGATGGTATAATTATCCTGCCCGGACTGGCTGGTAAAAATGAATTTGATGTCGGGTGTTTCCAGGCTGGCAGAATCCCATTCGTCCGGAAATCCCGGGCGGATTACCAGGGTTTTTTCAAGGGCATCCGGAATGATCCCGAAAAGTCCCTCGACAAGTGTACGCGCGGCCATTCCTACCGGATCGGCAAAATCCCGATAGAGTTCCCCGCGAAAGGCATCATAGAATGATAGCTGCTGGAAGTTTCCGGGACTCGCTCCCGTGTACATGCTTTCAAGGATCTGGCTTTTCCAGAGACTGAATGCCTCTTCGCGCCGTCCTCCCTGCCAGTATGCCAGGCAGGTATGGAGGTTCTCAGATAATGCCACATTATTTATCGACCAGGTGTATGGCATCCAGTTGCTGGTTGAGAGGGTGTAATAATCCCCCTCCGGCAATCCTTCAACAAT
>CBFDEE010000372.1:0-2622 GCA_965603745.1 uncultured Bacteroides sp.
CAGGCATCTACGATGTCGTGGTTCTGGATATCGACAGCTGTCCTGCAACAGCATCCTACATTATCTTACAGCCCCCGAGGCTCAATATAGGCTCCGCCGTGGAAAATGCGAGTTGCGAGGGAAATGACGGCCGGGCAGCAGCACTGGTCAGCGGGGGAACAGAACCATACGAGTACCTGTGGTCGAGCGGAGGGATCCACCCCGAGGAGGACAACCTTGATGCGGGTGTGAGATGGATAAATCAGTTATCGTGAACAGTGTCGGCGGCCCGGTACTTGGCCTGGTTTCTCTCACCGGGGTGACCTGTAATGATCCAAGCAGCGGATCCATCAATGTAAGCACCAGCGGGGGTACACCGCACTATGAGTGGCTGTGGTCACCCGGAGGCCAGGCAACCCCGAAAATCGAAAACCTGGCAGTCGGGGTGTACGAGGTAATGGTGACCGACGAGACAGGATGTACCGGGTTCAATGTCTTTGAAATCAAGGAAGTACCCCCGGAGAGGAACGACATCTGCTTTGTGACAGTTGATTCTGCTACCCAGATGAACATGGTCGAATGGGAAAATAGTGATCCGGACAACGCCTCGCATTACAATATTTACCGGGAAGGTTCCGAAAAGGATAATTACCAATTGATCGGCAGTGTCCCTGCAACGGAGCTGAGCATCTTCACCGATTCGGTTGCAGACCCGACCCTGCGGTCATGGAGATACAAACTGTCCGTGGTTGACCACTGCGGCAATGAGTCCGAACTCAGTGACCACCATAAAACAATTCACCTGACCATGAATACGGGGTGGATATCCAATACGGTCAACCTTCTCTGGGATCATTACGAGGGATTTGACGTGCAGACTTACAAGTTATACAGGGAAATCGCTGCAGCCCCTGGACCATGTAATCTATTATTACGTTGAAGTCAGGGTTCCGGATGACGGCTGTAAGGTAACAGATAAAAAGGCAGCCACACTTAATACGTTAAGGTCAAACCGCAAGGGTAAACTGAAATCGAAAGCTGATCCGGAAGGTGTTGAGAAACTGATGGATAAAGCCGGTTTCATTATTTATCCGAATCCCGGTTCCGGGGTCTTCACTCTGAACATGGATCTTCACGGCAGCGAGGATGTGGAGTTCCAGATCTTTGATATGGCCGGAAGATTGATCCTGGCAAAGAAGATCAGCAATGTATCCGATAAGCTGGAAACCCGGATCGATCTTTCTGGTTACGCACCGGGGCTCTACCAGATCCATATTCAGGCAGGCAACGGTCTGCACCACGGGATAAGGGTCAAAGAATAGGTTGGTCCTCGACTGAAAATGAGACAGTAAGCGGAAGTCAGTATGTGAGGTCACCGGGAGTTAAACCCGGTTCCGGGATAGTTATTTCAGTATCGCCAGATGATATTCCTGCAGGGATTTCACCTTATAGGCGCCGTTCCTCCTGTCCTTTATGCCCTTGGTCGCAGCCAGGGCTGCCGAGGTAGTTGTGATATAGGGAACTTTATACTTGATGGCGCTCTTCCGGATATAGGAATCATCATATTCACTTTGTTTACCGGCCGGGGTGTTAATGACCAGGTTAATTACCCCGTTCTTGATTGCATCAACGATATTTGGCCTGCCTTCATGGACCTTCTTTATGGATTCACATTCGATGCCCTGCTCTTCCAGGAAACGTTTCGTTCCACCGGTGGCCATGATGTTAAACTTCATGTAATGAAAATTCCCGGCAAACTCCAGTATTTTATCCTTATCCCTGTCGGCGATGGTGATCAGAACGGTACCTTCAAGCGGCAAGCTGGTCTGGGCTGCTTCCTGGGATTTAAAAAATGACAGTCCATAGCTGTCCGCCAGTCCCAGAACCTCTCCTGTTGACCTCATCTCAGGGCCGAGAAGAGGATCCACATCGGGAAACATGTTGAAGGGAAACACTGACTCCTTGACACCAAAATGATCGATTTTACCGGCTTTGAAATCAAAATCGGAAAGCTTCTGCCCGAGCAGGATCTGGGTAGCAATCTTTGCCATGGAAATATTGCACACCTTGGAAACCAGCGGCACGGTCCGGGATGCCCTGGGGTTTGCTTCCAGTATATAGACAACATCGTCAAAAATGGCATACTGTATGTTCATCAGGCCGACGACGTTTAATTCTACGGCGATCTTCCTCGTGTATTCCCTTATCGTATCCTGGTGCTCATCAGTGATTATCACCGGGGGGATCACGCAGGCTGAGTCCCCTGAATGGATCCCCGCATATTCAATATGCTGCATTACTGCCGGAACAAATGCTTCGATACCGTCAGCAATGGCATCGGCTTCTGCTTCGATGGCATCTTCAAGGAACATATCAATGAGCAGGGGCCTTTCGGGTGATACATCAACAGCTTCACCAACATACTGTTCGAGCATATCCTCATCAAGGATAATCTTCATTGCCCTTCCGCCCAGAACGTATGATGGCCTCACCATCAGGGGATACCCGATCCTTCCGGCAATAACCTTGGCTTCTTCCAGTGTGCTTGCCATTCCGGATTCCGGCTGTGGAATCCCCAGTTTTTTCATGATCTGTCGAAAGCGGTCGCGGTCCTCCGCCAGGTCAATCGTATCGGGACTGGTA
>CBFDEE010000373.1:0-2621 GCA_965603745.1 uncultured Bacteroides sp.
CGTTCCAGTCTGATACCGTGATGGGGGTCCGTTCGCTGTATTCATCGGGTATGATGATGATGAACTGTCCCGCGCGCACCTTCCTGGCAATATCTCCTGCCTCCACAGTACATTCGCAGACGTTCGGAGCAATTTCTGATATTTCGAGGACCTTTGCCATTTTATGTTTTTTCTCTCATCAGGCTGCCTGTAATTGATTGAAGATCAGGGATCAGTTCCTCCAGCCTGTTGCCCCTGTACAGGTAGGTGCCGTATCCGTTTTTAAAATGATCCGGCCTGATGGGTGGAGCCTTTTTTCCGGACGGGATCTGTTTCCCGGACGAGGTTTGTTTACCGGATGGGGTTTGTTTACCGGACGGAACCTGTTTATCGGACGGAGCCGGAACAGCCGAAGGATTGATCGGCCGGAACGTCAGCAGCAGCTTTTTTGATTTGCCGCCCGGCTTTTTAAAATTCCCCTGTATTTCTTTCCAGATCGTTCCGGGACTGACAGGGAATCCGGACTTTTGTTTAATCCCGGGCTTCCTGGCAGATGTCGCCCCCGCAATTTTACCTGCCAGGTCTGAAATGATGCTGTGTATAGTCCTCGCTTTTCCGGGTGGCGGTACAGTTTTTCTTACCTTTTTAATTTTACCATCAAGAGTCAGGAAATGCCCCTCGTTCTCAAGCAGTCCCGTTACAGGCAGGAACACATCGGCGTATTCCGTCAGCTCTGTCCTGAACATATTCATCTGTACCAGGAACTTCAGTTTCTTGAGGTTCCTGCCGGGCGGAAGATCGCCTGCAAGCATTAATGCAGATATGCCTTCCCAATCTTTTCCTGGCAGAGATCCATTCAGAGTGTTTCCTTTGAATTCCGGGATAATGACAGTGCATTTTGATCTTCCGTCTTTCAGGTAAAGGATATTGCCTAGCGCCTTGACGGTTTCCTGCACGGGGCCTGCCTCCATGAATGTCCCCCCGGCGATTATACAGAGATACCTTGATGCCGCCAGTTGAGAAGTAAAGTCTTCCAGGTCCTCTTTCTTAACCGTGCATGATTTCAGCGCTTTTGCCAGTACCACATCGCTGGCCTGTTCGGCAAAACCTGCCGGCAGCCCGGGGACGGTATCTTTTGCCAGCAGGGCTGTCAGCACATAGAGTAACAGGTTTTCCTTTCCTTTTTTGAAGTTGAGTTCATGTGTTGAGAAAAGAGAGGTCCTGGTCGGTTTCTCATTTACGTAAAGGATCTTCGTGCCTTTATTATATGCTTTCCTGATCCTGTTTTCCAGGAGGGGATGCGAAACGGAGGCATCCGTGCCGAGCAGGAGGATGGTATCGGCTTTCTGCAGGTCTGCAATTCCGTTTGACCCGGAGAGGAGGGAGGAAAGGGATCCTGTAATCTCCCTGTCCCAGCTTCCTGTGACCAGGTCAATATTGTCAGATTTCATTACAGTCCTGCTGAATTTATGCAGTGTATGGTTTTCCTCGAGCGTGTCCTGTCCGGAATATAACATCCCGAATCCATTCCCCCGGTACTTTGCCAGTTTAGAGGCGGTGTAGCTGATCGCTTCATCCCAGCCGGCCTCGATCCATTTGCCGTTTTTCCGGATCAGGGGAGTGGTGATCCGGTCCGGGTGGTGGGTCAGGTCCCCCAAAAGGAATTTCCCCCTTACACATAACTGGTGCGGATCCGTGCGCTCACCCGGTTTTGGTCCCACATTAACCACCCTGCTTCCCCTGGTATTCACATTCATGGTGCATCCCATGGAGCAGAGGGTGCAGGTAGTCTCGGTCGATTTATCCGGCAGGCCGGCCCATTTGCCCATTTTCTCGGAGATGGATCCGGTGGGACAGACATCGACGCATGCCCCGCAGAACTCGCATCCCGCATCGGCCTGTGAATCGCCGAAAGCAGTACCCACGATGGTCGAGTTGCCCCTCTGCACGAATGCAAGGACATTTGAATTCCGCTCCTCGTAGCAGATACGCACGCATCTTCCGCAGAGTATACAGAGGTTGTAATCAAGATCGAAGAATGGATTCTTTTTCTCGGGCGGAATGCCGCGGTATGCGATCGGGTATCTTACATCCTTAAGGTCGAGGTAGTCGATCAGGTCCTGCAGTTCGCAGTCGCCGTTCGACGTACAGAAATTACAGCCTGTGATGGTGCCAGCTTTCCTGGTGGAATGCATGAACTCCCCGCATTCCTTCTTGTCCCCGCAGACCAGGCAGGTGTAAGGATGTTCGGAGAGGGTGAGCTCGAGGATGTTTCTGCGAAGGGACTGCAGTCCCCTGGTATTCGTTTTAACCTCCATGCCCGGTTCGAGGGATGTGGTGCATGCCGTGGGATATCCCTTTTTCCCTTTGATATCAACGATGCAGAGCCGGCATCCGCCGTACGAGGTAAGCTTCTCCAGGTGGCACAGGGTCGGGATATATATGCCGCTGCGGCGGGCAGCGTCGAGTATGGTGCTTCCCCGGGGGACCTTTACGGGTTCTCCGTCAATCAGTGCAGTTATATGTGTGTCCTTCCTGCTCATTCAATAATAATGGCATCGCCGGCGATGGCGTCGAAACGGCAAATCTCGTAGCACGCGCGGCATTTAATGCATTTATCCTTGTCAAGGTAATGGGGTTCG
>CBFDEE010000374.1:0-2620 GCA_965603745.1 uncultured Bacteroides sp.
GGGGCATATGCATAGGCGAAACGGAAGGATCCCATGGATTCGTCCCACCATCCATTCTCTCTGGCCACGTCAAGAATATTATCTGAGGCCATAAAATGATCCGGATCATCCAGGTCTATCTCCATGACCCTGCTGGCATTAGCATTGACTGAAATATGATCGTCCGGAACGCGCTGAGCCACCCATACCGCCCCTGTCCTGCCCTATCCGGGTCCCACGATCTCCAGGTGCCACACCTCTTTTGTATCCGAAATAGTAAGGCATTCGCCGTAATCGATCCAGCCGTACCTGCCCAGAAGATCACCCGAAAGACGGATGGCTTCACGGGCCGTTTTACACCGTTCAAGCATCAGCTGGCAAAGCCGCTGACAATCTATGAGTCCCTCGTCAGATTGCAATTCCTCCCTTCCCCCGAAAGTGGATTCCCCTATACCAACCTGAAACTCGTTCATGCAGGGGTAAGCCGAATTGATGAACCCGTATGTCTCGGCCACCTGCGGAATGTTTCCGATCTCCTTATGCATGTTTGTCGGCATTTCCAGTGAATCGAAAGGTATGCGCTTATACATGCTTGTAACGGATCCCCGGGGATGCTTCCGGTGCGGGCGGATGTCAATCCAGGACCGGGTCCTGTGAGAATCATCGGTATGAGAGGTGATTACGGAACTGTCTGATGTTGCCAGCCTGCCGGCAGTAATCGAGGTACATCCGTCCGGGAAATTGTTTTCCCAGTCCGGTTTATCCTGGCCATTAGCATACGGAAAAAAGGCTGATACGAACATCACAATAGGTAGAATTTTGATGTACAGGACTTTCATATTTAGGTATTTTTGATTATTTTACGTCTTTATTCCTTTAATACTATGCTAATATAACATTGTTCAAGAGTCTTTGAACAATGAAAAGCCCGAAAATATTAGCCTGTCCAGCAATATGATGAATAAGGATATTCTGCATACAAAGCAAAAATTGGTCGGACTGTGCAAGGAAACCCAGAAGAGAATGGTGGAAAGCGCTAAAGCAGCCATGAATGAAGCGCAGCAAGCCCTTAACGAGTACGGTCCGAACAAAGACAGGTACGACTCTTTCAGGGATCAGCTGATCGGCCGCAGGGACATGTTTGCAAACCAGTATCAGAAAGCACTTACCGATATGAATGTCCTGGAAAAGATCAATTGTCAGGAACTGAAGGAAAAGGTGGAGTTCGGTGCCATCATTACTTCGGAGAGCTCAAGATTCATCATAGCGATCAGTTCCGGCAAAATAGAATGCGACGGGGAGATTTACTATGCCATATCCCCTGCAGTCCCTCTATACAAAGCCATGGAAGGTCTGAAGCTGGGCGACAGTTTTGAATTTAACGGCAAACGCCAGACCATCAAGGAGATTTTTTGACCTCCCGAAGATCCCTGCCCTGCATCGACTCCTGCACCCATTCCAGTACCCATTCCTGTACCCACCTCTGCCCTGTATTCTCCCAGCTATTGCCAGCATGAACGTTTAATCGCCACAATCCCTATCTTTACGCAGAACCAGGATCTCACCGGATGACAAACTAACCTTAAAATGACCGCGAATAAAAAGAAGGGACGTTACAACAGAATTTTTAACCAGCTGGAAGAGCTGTTTGCGAAAACCGGGAATCCGGTGTCCAGGATGGCAACCATGGCTGCCGTACTCCACCATAAAATGGATGGATTCTTCTGGACGGGGTTCTACCTCCTGCAGGACGGAAGACTGCTGGTCGGACCATACCAGGGCCCCCTGGCCTGCCAGGAACTGGAGCAGGATAAAGGTGTCTGCTGGGCCAGCATAAAAGAAAACAAAATCCTGATCGTTCCGGATGTTGACAAATTTCCCGGCCACATTGCCTGTGATTCAAGATCCCGCTCAGAGATTGTAGTCCCGCTCAGAGATGCGGATAAGCAGATCACAGGGGTGCTTGATGTGGACAGCAGGGAACCTGATAATTTTGATGAGACGGATGCCTGGGGACTGGAAAGGATTACTGGCCTTTTACTTCATCAATAAGCATACTAATCTTCTCGATATTATAAGGTTTAACCAGTAACTGATTGAATCCTACTCCCTTGAAATCTTCAAAAAAGAGTTGGGGATTGTGGGCGGTCAGGGCTACTACAAAAGTTCTGTTCTTGGGATAGGGAAGTTCCTCCCTGATATATTTCATGGTCTCCAGCCCGTTCATCACCGGCATTTCAATATCCATCAGCACAAGATCAAATTGCTCCTTCTGAATTGCCTCGATGGCTTCCTTACCGTTTTCAACCTCCTTGTACTCATGTCCGAGATTTCTAAGGATCTCGGCAAGCAGAAGCCTGTTTGTGAATATATCATCGACAATCAGTACCTGCATTTCATCCCAGTTCACTCAGGGTTTTTACTATATCCATGCTGATGATCTCCACATGGCTTCCATCGAGGTTAATGATCTTATCGTTCCTGAATTCAGTCAGGGTTCTGATAAAGCTTTCTTTGGTAGTGCCGGCCAGTTCGGCAAGTTCCCGGCGGGTAAGCGGAAAATCGAATCTGGGTTTCTCGTAGATGTCCTCTGCAAAATATAGCAGCACATCTGCAATTCTTCCCGGAAGCTGTTTGTGTG
>CBFDEE010000375.1:0-2610 GCA_965603745.1 uncultured Bacteroides sp.
CTTTTATTTTGACGGATTCTTCTGTCCTTCCGGCATACTGCAACATCTCGCTGACATAATCACAGCCAACCGCCAGTCCGATATTATCCGCGTAAAGAATGCCATATTCGCTTTTTTCAGGATGGCCATAAGTGGTGTTGTAGTCGAATCTTTCTGCTTCCTCATCCGGCAAGAAATCCCAGATATCAATGGTGTAGGCTCTTTTTGTGAGCTTGAATTTTTCCGACCACCTGTATGGATCCGATGTCAGGTAATCGATGATTTTTATTGCATTATCCAGCTTTCCTGACATCCATTGATCATCCCCTGTAGCCTTCCAGGTAAAATACAAGCCTTCCAGGAAATGAAATTCTGACATATTCTCAACGATCACCTTGATGAAAAAACCGGAAGATTTATCATCCTGAGGAGCATTAATAAACCCAGGGCCATATCTGAGGGTATAGTGTTTCTGGTTGGCAAAGTTCGTATGAAAAAAATCCGGTATCATTCCATCCTCCCATTGTCCGGCTGAGAAAAAATCCATGTACGAAGTGATCTCGGGATAATAATACTTTAAAGCTTTCATGCTATGCACATTATCCTGCAACCACCCGTAGAAATACTGATATACCTGGCCATTGAACCTGGCAAACCGTCCGAGTTCGCCATTTTTTATCATTGAATAGAGCAGGATATCCAGCAGGTCACTGAACTCGCCATCTTCATCCTTGATTTCAGTCCGGGCATCCACCCGGAAACTTTCTTTATTAAGGAGCTTTCCATCCTGGTCCAGGTGCAGTATTGAGTGCGTTCCCAGGTCTCCTCCCACCCTGAATTCGAGCCTTCCAGAGACGACTTTCCTAACATACTCATTCCCGTTTCCGTCAAGGACGATGACAGTTCCTAACTGCAAACCGGACAGTTCGACCTGATCCAGGGGTTTATACTCGTTTTGCTTATTGGTGATCATCTCAGCTGCACCTGAATACCGGAAAGGAGACATCAATACAATCAGGATGACCAGTCCCCGTTTAGTGCATCGTACAAGGTTTCGCATTTTTTTATGGATTTAATTTTTGTATGCTGCGACGACTTTGATAATATAAAAATATCCAGGATAAAAGAATTTATTGTCCTGTATTAACCCGTAAACTGTGTGTTTAATATTTGAGGATGACCTTTGCTTCGCCGCTGAATGCCTCAATGCTGACTGTTTCATTCTCGTGATCATAGCTGCCGCCCGACACATTCACAGCCTTTTTATATGTGGGATGGGGTATCCTCAGTACTACTGTTCCCGGCCTGTGGTTCGTGTTACATCTGATTCTTGCCGTTATGGTATTATTTTTCAGGTCAGAGATGACATGAATGGATACCGGGCCGAAATAACTGGCCACCCTATCCAGGATGATTTCCTTACCGTCCTCCAGCCAGCGTCTCGGGATGCCGGGCATAAGCCTGAGTGTATCGCCTTCTTCCATATACAGCATCCAGCGGGTCTGCATCAGGAACCAGCCTTCTTCGTGTGTTTTATGGGGACTGGCATGATAGAGATGTTCCCAGAAAGTGTAGGTTTCCCTGTCGGCCAGGGCCGAGACCGTTGTGTAATAGGTTTTCAGGAATGGCTTCACAAGGCCCCGTTTCAGCTGTAACCATGCATGGCGGCTGTAATACGGCTGGCTGAATGCACTGTTGCGCTGGTAGAACAGCTCGCTGTGATAATCGAGCATCATAACTGAAGCTTCTTCCTCAGGATCGAGGACTTCCGAAAAAACCAGGTATAATGGTCCCAGCAGTACATCACGGGTAGTGAATGTCCCATGTGAATAGTAACTGCCCGGGTCAGCGAATAGTGCCAGCGGTCCGGTTGCCTCGGGCCATGGAGGTACTGTCGGGCACCATGTGCCGTCACCTTTGGGAATGACAGGGGCAAGAGCCATGGACCGGAAAAGGGCTGTGCGGATATCCGTTCTCCATTTTTCCGCTTCTTCCAGCAGGCGCTCTGAAATAACCGGATCGTTTGTCCTGAGCATTTCAGCGACCCTTTTCAGCCCAATATAGGCATATGCATTCAGCATGAACTGGTGGTAGGCATCTTCCGGATCGGCCACTTTTCCGGATATCATCCCGTAACCCAACCCCTTCAAGTCAGAACTCATATTCTCCTCCCGCCACCCTATGAGGAATTCACTTGATTTAAGCAGAGCCGGCTTTGCCAACAGCAACCATTCCAAATCATGCGTATACCTGAAATATTCTCCCATGGTCCATAATGCGGCACCGGTCTCCACCATATATCCACCGAAATTCTGTATCATTCCGTCCTCGTGCTGCTTGTCAAGAAAATACTGCAGGGAGCGCCTGGCTATATCATGCCAGCCCATGGAATTGAAATACTGTATAATGGGTGCACTTTCCGTACCGATCGGTGAATAGATGCCGATCGTTGGGGCCAGGGTACCCTCCGGTTCTTTGCCGTATGCGATCAGATCGAGGTGCAACAGGCCGGCGTACATCATCTCCCCGATTCTTTTCTCAGGCAGGCTGATCAGGGGAGCAGCAGCCAGTTTATCCTGCCAGAATTGCCGGCACTCCCTGTAGCGTTTATCGAAGGACTGCCGGGACAGG
>CBFDEE010000376.1:0-2604 GCA_965603745.1 uncultured Bacteroides sp.
CAACAACGCTGAGGGAATAAGGGGATACAGCTCCAGTATCCCGGCAGGCCAGCAGAAAGTTGTATTCAATTATGAGGCAGATGCCTTCACTCCATATTACCTTTATGGATTCCGCTTCGTATTGTTCGGATTCGTTGACTTTGCCATGATAGGGCCCGAGTATAAGAAATGGCATGACGGGGACTTCTATTCCGGGCTGGGGGTTGGGATCAGGATACGGAACGAAAGGCTGGTTTTTGAAACCATAACCTTCAGGCTCGGGTATTATCCGAACCATCCTGAAAAGAGCTTTCCACTTTTCCTGGACGCTTACGGCGAGGAACGCCTGAACCCGGACAATTTCTATGTCACAAAGCCGGATTTCATAGATTACAGATGAGTGCATAGATCCGGCTTCGCATGAAAACCGCTGTGAAATTTGACGGAGGGATTGATTACATTTGTATGAAACCAAAGCCATGCTGGACAGGTTCAGGGAATATATCAAGGATCAGGCGCTCTGCGGGGCAGGGGACCGGATACTGGTCGCGGTCAGCGGGGGGATTGACTCCGTTGTCCTTCTTGACCTGTTCAAATCTGCAGGATTCGAGGCCGGCATTGCACATTGCAATTTCAGGCTCCGCGGGGAGGAATCGGACGGCGATGAAGCCCTGGTAGAATCCATTGCCGGTAAAGAGGGACTGAGGTTTCACAGGCAGGATTTCCCGACAGAACAGCATGCAAAGGAACAGGGCATCTCCATACAGATGGCAGCCCGGGATCTCCGGTATGCCTGGTTCGAGGAGGTACGGGAAAAACACAATTACGACCTGATCGCCATGGCTCATAACCAGGACGATGTCCTGGAAACTTTTTTTATTAATCTGTCAAGGGGGACCGGTATCAGGGGACTTACGGGTATTCCTCCGAAGGCCGGAAATGTGATCCGTCCCCTCCTGTTCGCCTCCAGGGAGGACATTATCAGATATGCAGAGAAGAAGGGTATCACATACCATGAAGATTCTTCCAATGCCTCTGAAAAATACCTGCGCAACAGGGTCAGGCATAAGCTGTTGCCATTGCTTGAAGATCAGAATCCTTCATTCCGGAAATCGCTCATGGATACCATTGCAAGGCTTTCCGAAACAGAAATACTGTTCCGCGAGGAAATGGAAAAGCTGAAAGAAGAATTACTGGTGCATCGGGGAGACAGGATACTGATCCGCATACCGGAGCTCACAAGGCTGGAATCGAAAAAAACCATTTTACATGAGATCCTCGGGGAATATGATTTCGGGCCGGCCTCACTCGAGGATATCATTAACTCGATTGATGGTCCGCCCGGCAGGCAATTCCTCTCTCCCACCCACAGGCTGGTAAAGGACAGGGAGGAATTTATCCTGACACCACTCGGGGATGACGAGAACCGGCGATATTATCTTGAACCTGAATCCGGACAGATATACGATCCCATTGATCTTGAATGGATAATTGTCGAGCATACGGATAAATTTAAGATCCCGAAAGATCCGGACACTGCATGTCTTGACCTTGACCTCATAGACTTCCCGCTGATCCTGCGGCGATGGGAGAAGGGAGACTTTTTCAGGCCCTTTGGCATGAAGGGCATAAAAAAGTTAAGTGATTTCCTGATCGATGAAAAGGTGTCTCTGCCCGACAAGGAAAAGATCTGGCTGCTGGCCAGCGGACAGAAGATATTATGGGTCGTAGGTTACCGTATTGATGAAAGGTTCAGGATCACTCCCGCGACCAGGCAGATGCTCATGATCAGGTATTCGCCAACCGGACGCTGAAAGTGAGGGATTATCAGATCCGGAAGTATGCCGGAGCTTTCCGGATCAGAGTTTCACGAATTCAACTCTCCTGTTGTTGGCTTTGTCCTCCGGCGAAGCGTTCCCGGTAATGGGTTTGGATTCTCCCCACCCCGTGGACTGCAGTCGTTCCTTATCGATCCCGAGCAGGATCATCTCGTTCATCACCGATTCTGCACGTTTCTTTGAGAGTTCCATATTCAGGTCATCGTTGCCGTCGCTGTCGGTATGGCCTTCTACACTGAAATTCAGGTCCGGGTGTTGTTGCATAAGTTCCACCACCTCGTTGATGATCCCCATGGATTCCGGCTTGAGGCTTGCTTTTCCGACATCAAAGCGTATCCCGTTGGCTATTATTTTGCCATCCTGCATGACCCGGTCATAGTATTTGACCCCTCCCTTTGCGATACGGACATTCTTGATATATATCGGATACTCATCCGAGGCATGATAACTGTACAGGGAAAGTCCGCTGGGATTTACTTCCATCCTGGGAATATTGACCAGGCGCGTGTCGTCAAGATAGGCCTTGAATTTCCCATTTGTATAAGCGACGGCAATATGAGCCCATCTGTTCTTTTCGACCTCCTGGGGATACTTGCTCGAGAAATTACCGATATCCATCTGGTTATAGCCTAACTGGAGGCTCCACTGCGTGGATCCGTCACTTCGCTGGTTCTTCCTGTCATACAGGTACATCTGTGCATAACTGTAGCCGAAATATATATCGAATTCTATGGTGAAGACATCCGGGAGGTAATCTGAAGAGGAATTATCCAGGTAGGGAATGATG
>CBFDEE010000377.1:0-2601 GCA_965603745.1 uncultured Bacteroides sp.
CAGACAGCATGAGCTCATGCCTGCCCAGTTCATAGTTACCCCTGGCGATCTGCATAACCTGCCGGCCAAGCATGTCGATCAGGTCAATCCGGACATCCGCGCTTTTTTCCAGGTGGAAGACCACCTTACCGGACTCGTTGAATGGATTCGGTATGATCTCAAAATGCCCGGCATTCCCGGTCCCTTCCCGGACTGATGTCCCCGTTACCGACAGCAGCAGTGTATTGGACGGTGCATTTCCCCCGGTAACCCTGATCCAGGCAGCCGGACCGTTTTCCGTATTGAAGTACCAGCCATCGTCCATGGTACCGGTATCCGGCGTGCCGGGATGCAGCGGGAGTTCCTCCCCGTTAATCATAATGGAGAAAGGCTGGTGGTCGACATGCACTTCAAAAATGAATGAACCTGAAAATTCGCCGAATTCGATCCGGATCTCCCCTTCCGACTGCGAACATTCCATTACACGGGTTTCAAGTTCCGTGTAGGGCGCTTCCATATGTGGATACACTACGGTGTCTCCCAGTATCCGGAAACGGGATTCCCCTTCCGGGTAGACGCGGAAAGTCATGGGATCCATCGTGGAATTCTGCCAGGTCTGCTGAATGTCGATCAGGGGGATAATGGCTCCTGCCTTAATGAAAAGGGGGAGCTTGTCTTCCGGGGCCGGGTAGTCCGTTATGGTCAGGGGGCCGGTGAAAACGGAACCGTCCCACCAGTCATACCATTTGCCTTCCGGCAGGTAAACATCCCTTGCAAAAGTGGCATCCACGACCGGGGCAACCAGGATCCAGTCCCCATACAGGTATTCAAATTTCCGATCATATCCTTCTGCATCGTCCGGGTATTCCAGGACAAGTGCCCGGGTGACAGGGTGCCCCTTCTCGTGGGCGATCCTTGAGTAGGTCCACCTGTAAGGAAAGAGGCGGGTATATAATTCGGAATACTTCCTGAATATATCCCTGTATTTCTCCTGGTATTCATAGGGCCTGCCTGCCGTTTCGAATATGGTGCAGAAGCTTGAGAACTGTGCCCAGCGGACCGTTACGTTATTGCCCGGCGGATCGGGAAATCCCCCTGTATCTCCTCCCCAGAAAGGAAACCCGGTAATGGCCAGGTTGAGCATTGCGGAGATGTTCGCTTTCAGCCCGCTCGGGTAATTATAGGTATTGTCGTTGTCGCCGGGCCATTTACCCGAAACATACTGCTGGGCACGGTTGGCAATGGTCCTGGGAAGCGTTACGAAATCACCATGAAAGACATCATCCCAGGCTTCATAATAGGCCTGGCAGGTGAACAGCGGGTCGATGCTCTGGACGTTGCCCCGGTCGATCTTGTACATCTGGCATTGGTCCCTTTCCAGGAAAGGCTTCGAATCTGTCTTCAGCTGGATATAGTTCATGTAATCGGAGAAACTCCCGTACAGGTTCCTTGCCACCCAGACCCCGGTCTTGTATCCCTGTTCCTGAAGGTCGGCGAACATCTGGCTGCCGTTAGGATATCTCGAAACCTGCCATTCAAAGGGAGGGGGCATATTGTTTGCTCCCTGCGCCCAGGGCCGGTCGATCCAGATCAGGCCGCAGGGAATATCTTCATTTCGCATGCCATCGGCATCCTCATAAACACCCGGTTCGGTATTGGTATCTCTCCATTGCCAGGGTGTAAATAACGCCCAGGAGGGCGGCAGGGCGGGTCTGGATACATGATCGGTGAAGCGGTCGATCACATCCAGCAGGTCCGGGCCGTAATAAAAGTAATACAGGAATGATGTCCCCCTGAAATAGCCGGTGCTGTCCTCGCTGCTGCTAATTGCCGGTGCTGTTATAATCACCTCGTTATCAGAGCTGAAGTCAAACTTCACCTTGAGGTAATTGTCCACCAGCAAGCCGTAGCCCCTGGTGCTGATGTAGAAGGGGACATAGCCCCCCTGGTCCGGGGTGCCCTTGCTGTTGTTCATGGTGACGGACAGGCCCTTCAGGTCAAGGGACCTGGCATTCCAGCATTCACCGAGCCCTAAAAAATGTTCCTCTGCATCGGAGACGAAACTGTGTTTAACGGGCTCCACGATATCGGGCAGGGTCATCCACACACTGAAAACAAATGGACTGATAAAGCTGATGTATACCCTGGCTGTGTCCTGTTTCGCCGTATGGCACTCGAAAACTACGGATTCACCTATAATAATGGATTCATCGTAGAGATGGTAAAAATGCGGATCACGCTTTACAAGGGTGTCGTAACCCAGTGATTCGTAATGACCCGCATAAGCGGATAAGCTGTCATCACCGAAAAGGAAAACACTTTTTTCCTTTTCACCCGAGATCAGCACATCGTTTTTATCATAAACCGAAATATGCCATGGATCTTTGTGGACCAATACTTTCAGTTCTTCCGAGGAGACGGTAAAACGGTCACCGTCATCGCTTGTTGAGAGGATTCCCTGGCCAAATGCCCCCCTGAATGGGGTGCCGGCCAGCATGAGGACGAACAGGATTAATCTGGTATTCATTAGCTTATAAAGAATGTTGGGACCGACCGCAGCGGTGGTCCGGGTTAATTCAATTTCCGGCTAAAAACACTGTACCAGGGCAGAGCGCCACCAGT
>CBFDEE010000378.1:0-2593 GCA_965603745.1 uncultured Bacteroides sp.
CGCTGAGTCCGGTTATGACCGTTAACCGGTTTCTGGGGATTTCCGCATCGATATTCCTCAGGTTATGCACCCTGGCACCAAGGACCCGGATGAACTTGTCATCCTCAGTAAATTCTCTATGATCGTTACGGTCAGCCACTGGATACAGACAGGGGGATTAACTAATCCATGATTTCATTCCCGGCTTCAGCGTCATCATCCCCCGGTGACGGGGCGTCGGTCTCCCCATCAGGGGCAGTGATTTCTCCTCCCGGGGCAGCAATCTCTCCTCCCGGGGCAATTTCTGTTTCTCCCGTCCCGAATGTGTACTCCCGGTATCCTTTTTTGGGAAGGGACAGATAGTAGGTCTTCCCGGAGGCATTGCCCAGCTTATTGTCCCTGAGCCATGGATTAAAGATCTTCAGTACTTTATAATTAGTGGAATACCTGCCGGCAAACTCGGCGAAGGCCTCCACAGGTGTATCGACGGTGACCATGAAGGTCGGAATGGCAGGGTACAATTCACTCTTTTTGAATTCAAATCCGTATTCCTCCGGATTCTCCATGATCAGTTTCAGGGCCAGCAGCCGGTATATATACCTTCCCGTTTCGTCATTCAGCAGGAGATCATAGTAGTACTTCTCGTCCTGCCTGCTGATCTGCTGGTTCAATCCCGTGCGTCCCATATTATAGCTCGCCGCAGCCATGGTCCAGTTCCCGTAAAGATCGTAGGAATGTTTAAGGAACCTGCATGCCGCCTCGGTTGATTTTTCGAGGTGGTAGCGTTCGTCAACCTCATCGTTCACCTCCAGTCCCATTTCAACTGCAGTGGCTTTTCTGAACTGCCAGAAGCCCACGGCCTGAGCCGGTGATACAAGGTTCATCAGATCACTCTCGGCTACGGGAAGATATTTAAAATCCTCCGGGATACCGTTTTTTTTCAGGATCTTCTCAATAACGGGAAAATATCGGTTGGCCCTCTTTATCAGCAGCATGGTATGGGACTGCCAGTATGTATTGATCAGCAGTTCCCTGTCAAGACCTTCCCTTATGTCGAAATTTTCAAGTGGTGTGCGTTCCCCGGCGAAATCAATTTCATCGGGAATTTTCACCGCGGTAACCAGGTACCTGCCTGTTTCAAAGGTGGCTTCTGTTTCCGGGGAATCATCGGCTGCCCGGACGAACAGGATCGCCAGGATTATCGCCAGGCCGGTCAATCCGATCAAAGATATTAGGGTTCTTTCCTTTCCTGATCTGCTCATTATTTCATGGATTTTGAAAAAATACAAAAATACGATTTTTTTACCGGAAAAATAAGAGAACAAGGTCCGGAATTGTAAGGTAGCTTTAACTTCGGATGCTTTTATCCGGCAGGCCGTTTAGAACAAATAAGAAATACCGGTAAAAAATCCGAGCGAATAGGGATGGGATCCGATGCCCGACCCGGTATTGACCGAGTTCAGGTAATAACGGAAGGTTGGTTCCATATTGATGAAAAAATTGCTGCTGATGGAATACTGCAGTCCCAGTCCAAGTACACTGCTATAATTAACCGGCTTTAGCTCCTCGGTAGTGCCGATGTATTCCATGTCTCCCCCGTCCTGTAAATACACTGAGCTGCCAACCAGGAAATTCGTGCTGAATCCCCCGAGAAAATTCAGTCCCAGGCGGCGGTCCACCACCCGGTAGCGGACTATCAGTGGGACTTCGATGTATTCAAAGTGCTGAAGGATCTCGCCTTCCTGAACTTCCGGTTGTATCCTGTTTTCCTTGAATTCGCTTTCTCCCCAGGTGTCTGCCGAAGTGGGTACGTCACTTGAGACGAATTTATTATCCTGCTGTCCGCCCAGCTCGATCTGTCCCGATGAATTGCTCAGGGCCAGCTGAGCCGGAGGGAACTCCTGGGCACGAACCTGATCATCGGCTGAAGCAATATAGTTGGCACCTACAGTCATTCCCATGCGGGAATAGTATAATCCCGACTGAAGTGACAGGCGCCGCGCAGGGAAGTAATTCAGGTTTACCCCGGCAGCATAGGAAATGATGCCGCTCTCATTGTCATTGTACGATCCGGCAGTTGCGGAGGTTGTAGCCGGAGCGGGTGTCACGGCAGCATCCGAAGCCTCAAGATTCCGGTAGCTGTACATCGGGGATACCTGCCCCCCTATAGCCCATCTGTTAAAGTCATGAGTTCCGTTTTCCCCGAACTCCTCGAAAACATCAATACCCTCATCCTCCCCGACCTTAACCGGCCGAGGTTTATAAGCCGTGACCATAAGTTCCTGTCCCGGTTCCCTTACCGGGAAACCGGTGATCTGTTTTCCGAGTATCTGCCCGGAAAGCCCAATTTCTTCACTTTCTGCTGAAGGATCAAATCCAGGTCCACCCTCCACCACAAATTCACTCTGCCCGCTTCCGGGAAACAGAGCCTCCGGTGTTTGTCCGCGATCCAGCCCCAACTGTCCTGCATTGGTACCCCCGGGTTGAAGCTCCCGGCTTTCCGGCTGTACGGCTTGTTCCTGTCCGTAGCTCACGTCGGTCAGGTACTCAGAGTTCACAGCAGGACCATCCTCCGCCAGGTTTTCCTGTTCCCGGACAGGAACTTCATCCGTCC
>CBFDEE010000379.1:0-2538 GCA_965603745.1 uncultured Bacteroides sp.
TTCGGAAGGAATCATTAAATACCTTACCCCTGCTCCCCCGGCCGGCAATAATCCGCTGAACGACATTTCGGACAATTCGTCTCCCATTCCGCCAAACTGTGCACCTGCAGAACTAAAAACAAGGATAAGCGAGATTAAAAGGAATAATCGTGAGAAGTTCATATTTTAGGGGTTATAAATTTTAATATTATGAAAATACTGGCAAAATTAGCCAGCCGCCGCTGTATCATTTCATCTATTTAAGCCGGGGAGAAAAATAAATCCAATTCAAATGGGAAATAAAGTAAGGAGAGACGATAAGGAAATTAAAGACCCTGAAGGGATCAGGGAGATTATCCGTAAAGGTCTGGTCTGCCACCTGGCAATGGTTGATAATGGCAAACCCTACCTGGCAAGCTTGAACTATGGTTTCAGGGATAATGCCCTGTACCTGCATGCTGCCCTGGAAGGGAGGAAAATAGATATCATCCGCAGGAATCATGATGTATGTTTCCAGGTGATTACCGGGAACCGGCTGACAACGGGTCCGGACGCCTGCGAGGACTGGACCATGAAGTACCGCTCTGTCACCGGCTTCGGGAAAGCGGTACTGGTCGAACAGGATACTGACAAGATTGAGGCTATGCAGATCCTGATGGACCAGTATACTACAAAAGGGCCGTTCGAATTCACACCTGAAAGGCTCGCTGAGACCATGGTGATCCGCATCGACATCGATGAAATGACTGGTAAGATATCCGGTTATAATGAATAAAACCGCCCCGGCAAGCTGGGTGCGGTCTTATAATTTTGTCAGCACAGCCAGGTTTGCTTATCCCTCCTCTCCCAGGCTGAATACCACGGGTATGACAAACTGAACGGAAACAGGTTTCCCCCGCTGCCGGCCGGGTTCCCAACTGGGCATGCTGTATACAGCCTTCAGGGCGGCCTTATCAAGCAGGGGATCGACACCCTTCAATACCTTTGCATCCTGGACTTCCCCTTTGCCATTGACAACAAACCGGACAATGACCTTACCCTGGATTTGATTGTCCTTCGCCTTGACAGGGTATTCCAGGTGTTCCTGTACATAAGGCTGGCAGGCATTAAAATTCCTGCCCTGGAATTTCGGAAGTTCCTCTACTATGAAAAACACATCTCCATCCCCCTCGGCGGGGGGTTTGATATCCTTTTTAACAGACGCCTGCTTTTTCTTCATTTTCTCTTTGTACTCCGCTTCATTCCAGTCCTCCGAGATCTTGAAGATCTTCCTTTCCATTCTGACGATGTGCTCACCTGCTCCTTTTGTAACGGCAGTTTTAAATCCCACAAATGAGAATACAAGAGTCGCCTCCTTATCCTTGACCTCCAGCGTGAACTTTCCATCCATATCAGTAACGGTTCCATTGGTCGTGCCTTTCCATATCACGCTAACACCAGCAAGCGCTTCCCCGCCTTCCGCTTCAATCACCTGTCCTTTCACGACATATGGTTTATTCTCTCCTGCAATGGCAGAGGAGTTGGTAGCATAGGCAATCAGCAGGATTGCCAGAACAGGCACGGCAAGCAAAACTTTGAGCCATGTGCCTTTTTTGGATTTCATTTTGGTCATCATAATCATTCGTTTTTTGGTTAAAGACTTACTGAATCCGTTGGCAAGCCTGAAAACCTCCGTTCCTGTAAGCTGGTTAACCAATAAGGCCTTGTACGTACCGGTTCCTTCTCCGCTCCGGATCACGGCAGCATCGGCCTGGTATTCATGGATTTCCCTTAAAGACCTGACATACAGCCAGGTAATAGGATTAAACCATTGAAATATAGTAATAAACTCTAATACTAAAAGATCTATGAAGTGGAGGAGCCTGAAATGAGCATACTCATGATAGAGAATGGTGTTCATTTTCGGATCCTCTCGAATCTCCTGGTTTACAAAAACCCGGTTCAGAATTGAAAAGGGAGCGATTTTCTTGTTCACGAAAATTATCTTCAATGGCCCGTATTTATCCTTCCCTACCCTTCTCAGTACAACCAGCCTGATCAGTTGAGCCAGCAATGTTGAGATCAACAGGCTGATGCCGCACAGGTAAACAATCCGGGCAAATGCCAGTCCCCCAAGACGTAATCCCTGTCCCGATGCATTGCTCAGTTCAATTCCGGAATCGGCAATACCCTGGTCATCAAGCCCGATGAAAAATGTCGGAATGCCAATATCTCTTCCAACTGTAAAAATCCTTTCCAGTGGAAGAACGGGTAGAATGAGCGACAGGAAAATGGTTCCCACAAGGTAAAAGCGGTTCAGGGAGTAGTTCGTTTCCTTCTCCATGAATATGCGGTAGATCCCGTAAAACAGGGCCATCGCGATACCGGATTTAACAAAGTAAAGCAGCAGGTTATTCATTTTCTTCAGATTTGGTCTTGTTCAATTCATCTTCGGTCATCCTGGGGATCTCCCCCATTTCATCAATATCAAGGTCCTTTTCACGTGCGAAAAAAGCGGCCATTTTCGGAAATGAATCATTGAAATAATCTTTCATAAAGCCCATGAAATGCACCCTTGCG
>CBFDEE010000380.1:0-2535 GCA_965603745.1 uncultured Bacteroides sp.
TTTCGTTGTGGGGATGGGCATTGTTGTTCCAGGGACAGATATCCTGGCAGATGTCGCAGCCGAATACCCGGTCTTTCATCTGCTCCCTGAAATGTTCGGGCAGTTTTTCTTTCTTGAATTCTATGGTCAGGTAAGAGATACAGCGACTGGCATCAACGAGGCGGTCGTCAAGAATGGCGCCGGTTGGACAGGCATCCACGCATCGCCTGCAGTCACCGCAG
The DNA here is from genome assembly GCA_965603745.1 of uncultured Bacteroides sp. Lineage (GTDB taxonomy): Bacteria > Bacteroidota > Bacteroidia > Bacteroidales > SM23-62 > SM23-62. Next base: position 222 of record CBFDEE010000380.1, read on the forward strand.
TAATCCTTTACCGGCTTATCCGGAACAAGTTCCAGGTCACACAGGATTATCCCAAGGAAGAACCAGGACCCGTATTTGCGGTTCAGCAGGAGGGAATGTTTCCCGATCCACCCCATCCCGGCCATGCGGCCCCATGCTCGTTCCATAAGCGGTGCAGAATCTACGAATACCCTGCCGGATACCGGGCCCATCTCCCGCTGCATCTGTTCCAGCATTCGCTTCCCCTTTTTGCGGACAATCTTATGGTAGTCCTTCCCGTAAGCATAACTGGATATCCTGGGAGCTGCAGGATCTTCCTGCTCAGCATTTGTATGGTAATTCTGGAGGACCACGATCACCGAACGGGTGTTTTCTGCAAGTTCTCGCGGATCAATGCGTTTTTCAAAATGGTTTTCCATATATGCCATTTCGCCGTGGTAACCCTGCGACAGCCATTTTTTCAGCCTGGAAGCATCTTCTTCCAGATACCCTGCCCGGGCAATGCCGCAATCCAGGAAACCAAGTTCCCCGGCAATTTGTTTGATCCGCAGGCTCTTCTGGTCAGGAGTATCCATTCAGGCCTTGGTTTTAATTTTACCGGCATCCGGGTAACGGATACCGTGGATTATGATACAGGTTCAGGATTTACAGCAGTCCCATTTCAAGCCTGGCTTCGTCGGTAAGGTTGGATTCATCCCAGGGAGGGTCGAAGGTTAGTTTGAGGTCAAGGGATTTAACGCCCTCCACTGCTTCAACCTTGTCCCGTACCTCACGAAGAATATCATCGGCAATTGGACAATTCGGGGCCGTCAGGGTCATCCTGATCCGGACATTGTTTTCATCATCGGTATCCACTTCATAAATGAGTCCCAGGTCCCAGATATTAACCGGTATCTCCGGGTCGTATATATTCTTGAGTACTTTAATGATCTCATCCTCAAGCTGCAGAAATTCATTTTCGGGTTCCATATCGCTTTGAATTTTTTAGCAATACCGGTGCTTTACCATCTGGAATGTGCCGGGATCTAATTATTTTTCTTTTTCAAGTTTCGTATGCCAGGCCAGGCCATAGAGTTTCATCTGTTTTACCATCGCCAGTAAACCGTTTGAACGTGTGGGGGAAAGGTTCTTTCTGAGTCCGATACGGTCAATGAAATACAGGTCGATATCCATAATCTCCCTGGGTTCACGGCCGGATAACACCCTGACCAGGAGGCTTACGATACCCTTAGTGATAATGGCATCCGAGTCGGCGGAAAAGAATATTTTCCCTTCCATCAGATCGGCTCTCAGCCATACCTTTGACTGGCAGCCATTGATCAGGTGTTCATTTGTCTTGAATTTCGGATCCATAACCGGAAGGTCTCCGCTCTGTTCGATAAGGTAATTATACCTGTCGAGCCAGTCATCGAAGAGCTCGAATTCGGAAATGATCTCATCCTGGATCTTATTGGTCGCTTCACTCATGTAAAATCACTTAATACTTCAAAGATAATCATTGGTCTGAAAGGCCGGTCATCCAAACATTTTCAGCACCTTTTGCAGTCCCGTGTAGAGCCGGTCAATCTCCCCGGTCGTATTATAAAATACCAGGGATGCCCTGAGGGTGCCTGTGATCCCGAAATGATCCATGACCGGCTGGTTGCAATGGGTTCCTGTCCGGACCGCTATACCAAGCTTGTCAAGCACCATGCCTGCATCGTAGGGGTGGATATTTTCCAGCAGGAACGACAGGATACTGATCTTTTCGGGGGCCCTGCCATAGATCTCCAGTCCGGGCAGCGACATAAGCTTCATGGTTGCATATTCCAGGAGGGAATTTCCATATTCGCGGATATTGCTGATCCCGATCTCCCGGATATAGTCGAGAGCCGCTGCCAGTCCCGCTGCACCGATGTAATTCATTGTACCCGCTTCAAACTTGAAGGGCAGCTGATTATAGGTGGTTTTTTCAAAGGTTACGCAGTCCACCATATCCCCGCCGCCCTGGTACGGTGGCATTTCATACAGCAATTCTTCCTTGCCGTAAAGGACTCCTATGCCATTGGGACCGTAAACCTTATGTCCGGAAAAAACATAAAAGTCGGCATCAATCTCCCGGACGTCTACCTCCTCATGCTGTATAGCCTGGGCCCCATCGACCAGGACAGGGATTTTCCGTTCATGGGCCAGCCGGATAATTTCCTTAACCGGGTTGATCGTTCCAAGAGTATTGGAGATATGGATGACAGCAACCAACCGGGTTTTGCTGCTCAGGAGTTTTTCGTATTCCTCCATGTACAGTTCTCCCTTTTCGTTGAACGGGATTACTTTCAACTCCGCCCCTTTCCGTTCG
>CBFDEE010000381.1:0-2524 GCA_965603745.1 uncultured Bacteroides sp.
ATCAGGGAGATCTATCACGATCCCGAACACAAGGCCCTTAACCGTCTGGCACCGGTCGAGGAACAATGCCGGTGGCTGAGGGATATAGGGTATTCGGAGGTGGACTGCTACCTGAAGATCTTTGAACTGGCCCTGTTTGGCGGCATAAAAAGTTAAAGTTTCTTCCGGGTAGGATTCCGGTACATTTTACCACATCATTCCTTTACCGGAAATATCACCGGATAGACCTTAATCGCGATCAGTCCTGCCACATACATGGATAATCCGAACATCCCGGACACCCAGAACATGGAGGAGTGGAAATCACCCATGGAATCCTGTATTAACAGCGTAATGGTCATGGCAAGGGATGCATTTCTAAGTCCCGTTTCAAGTGAGATCGCCCTGATCTGGTAATTACTGGTCCTGAATAATTTCGGTACAATTCCCCCGACGACCATTCCCGTTAATGTCAGTAAGAATACCATGGAATAAAACAGGACTCCGTGCCGCTCCGTATCTGCAAATCCTTCCAGGTTATTCAATACCCCGGCAATAATCAGGAATAATAAAGCTATGATCCCCAGGATGTTGAACACAGGGATAAGCTTCTTTGCCAGTACCTCGTTGAGCTTTCTGACCAGCATGCCGATACCCAGTGGAACGATTACCAGGACAATGATCGTCGAGGCAATGGTTCCGGTGGGAACCACTACATCCGGTATATTAGAGCAATATGCGTTCAGGAGCAGGGGAACGAAAAATATTGACAGGACGGTAGACAGGGATGTCAGGGATACAGACAGGGCCACATCCCCCTTGGCATAGTGGGTCATCAGGTTGGAAGTGACCCCGCCGGGTGTGGCTGTTATCAGGATCATACCCACGTAGATGTAGGGATAGTTCTGGTGGAAACCCATTGCATAACCCAGTGCCACTGCAACCAGGGGCATTAACCCGAACTGAAGTATCTCACCGATTATGATCCCCTTGGGTTTTGAGATGAGTACGGCAAAATCCTTCCCGGTCAGGGTCAGTCCCATACCTACCATAACGAGAAACAACATCAGTATGATCATCAGCCTGAAGATCTTGTCGAATACCGGCCGTACAGGCGGGGTCACAAACTGGGCAAACCTGTATACATCCTCCCCGATACTTGAATCGAGGACCTTAATGCTGAAAATGAGCTTGCTTTCTATGAGCTCTTCAAGTTCCTGGTAAACCGGGTCCTCCCTATCCGGGATGGTAAGGATAAAAATACTGCCATCCGTTCTTCTTATGAAGTAAAGTCTGGACTGATCGGGACTGCCCGGCTCAGCTGAGGTCAGGAACCTAAGATGTCCTTTAAAATCAAGAACCTCTGCATCGCTCCAGTCAAGTTCCCGGGGATGTGTGTTCAGATCCTCAATGTAACTGTTGTTCCCGCTGTTTGCTATCGAGGACAGGTATTTGTAAAGGACTTCTCCTGAATCATCAACGGCAAAGGCTGCGGGGCTGAACAGATAAAGTAAAATAAAAACCGGTAAAACATGCCTCAGCAGTATCCGGTTCAAATTACTGATGGACTGGTAAAATACTCTGAAAGTCATAAGATACCTCCTGTATTAATGATTATTAAATATATAAGCCGGTATATCTATTGGGGGATTTAGCAAATTCATGTACTACCCTCAGGATTAAATGTTAATTAAAACGGTGGCTCCGATAAAATCCACCATCGGTTCCAGCTTTTCACCCTTGACACGCAATTTCACGCCCTGGTATCCGCTCTCCAGTGCCTGCCTGCTTAGTTCCCGGCTCTTAGCCTGGTTGTGCCCGTGTGTGGAACCTGTCGACATGTAAGGAAATACAAATCCTCCGGTCCCCTCCAGGATCTTCCAGATGGGTTCCCCCCTGACCTTGCCTATGATATCCCAGAATGCCACATCGATCCAGCTGTTCCGCATGCCTATAAAGGAAAATTCCTGGATACGCTGATTTATCAGCCGGATATCCATTGGATTGATGCCCATCAGGTAATTTCCCATCATGGGTCCCACCCCTTTTCGTTCGGGTCCCATGGCCGCCATGGCGGAATACCCTTCATGTCCGGAGTCCGTGCCGAGCTTCAGCAGATAAAAGCGCATTTCGGATTGCCGGAATCCCGGGATCCAGCTGGGATTAAAATATGCAGGCTGACTGAAAAATCCCGGTTTCTTACGTTCGAGGGGGATCTTGACGTAATACAGCTCGATACTATCAATTTTCATTGCTGCTGGATCTGTCGTAATGGTATGGCTTAAATCCTGCTACCTATCATTGTACAATTAAAAATTAAGATATGAATAAAAAAGCAGTTACCAAATAAATATCTGCTCCCCCGGGCTTCCATCCCCGTACATTTGTCACTGTAATCTGTTTTTTATAAATTTGATATAGCATGGAAAATAATGCAGGCATCCAGCTAAAGCTTTTCCAGAAGATCAAAGACCAGCTCCCATCCCATATTTCACTCGTAGACGATATCGCAGAACGCCTGGAAATCAGCAACGACAGCTCATAC
>CBFDEE010000382.1:0-2482 GCA_965603745.1 uncultured Bacteroides sp.
AAGTCAGTAAATTTAATTCTTCTGGAAATATTGGTGCTGTTTAAGGATCTCCTTGCGGGAACTGCCGACGACACACTGGAGTCCGCAGTAAATGTTTTTCAGTTCGCAGTCGCATTTCCTGAAGACTTTCTGTATGATCTCTTCCTGGCCCATTTGATGAACCTTGGAAAGCCCTGTTGCGGTACTTCCGCTCTGCTGGCGGGTTACAGGTTCCGGTTCAAACTCAGCCATTTGGTTCTGGATATGCCGCCAGGGCCCCATGTTTTCCGGTTCCTCCTGCACCCAGAGGGTAAGCAGGTTGTTCCTGTATTTCTTATGGATTTTCCTGATCACTTCAATTGGGAAGGGGTGCAGCTGCTCAATCCGGATAAGTGCAAGATCCCTGGCATTGAACTCTTCCTTTCTTGCCAGCAGGTCATAATATACCTTCCCTGAACAGTAAACAACCCGGCGTACCTCACTGACATCAACATCCGGATCATCGATCACTTCATGGAAGGTATCGCTTTCAAATTCTTCAAGGGTGGATACGCACTTCGGATGGCGGAGGAGGCTTTTCGGGGTAAAAATAACCAGGGGTGTCCTGTAATTTGCATACAGATGCTTTCGCAGGACATGGAACAGGTTTGCAGGAGATGTGCAGTTGACAATATGCATATTATTCCTTGCGGCCATGGAAAGGAAGCGTTCAATCCTGGCGCTGGAATGCTCGGGTCCCTGTCCCTCGAATCCATGCGGCAGGTACACTACCAGCCCGTTCATCAGTCCCCATTTTTCCTCTGCAGAACTGATGTACTGGTCAAATATCACCTGGGCAACATTATGGAAATCCCCGAACTGGGCTTCCCAGATGACAAGGCCTTTTGGAACGGCCAGGGCATATCCGTATTCAAATCCAAGCACACCGTATTCCGAAAGGGGCGAATTATAGATCTCGAAACCGGCCTGAGATTCATCCAGGTTTTGCAAGGGGATATACTGCTGGTCTGTGTCTTCGATCACGAATCCGGCATGACGGTGGGAAAATGTACCGCGGACTGAATCCTGTCCCGAGATACGGACCGGAAATCCCTCGGTCAGCAATGTACCGTATGCCAGCAGTTCTGCCATGGCCCAGTCAAGCCGGTTCTCCTTGACAGCATTCCTCCTGTCAACGATCAGGCGTTTGATCTTGGTGAAGAACTTTTTATCCTCGGGCAGGGTGTTCAGTTTTTCTGCAACTGACAGAAGCTTCTCGCGGGTCACCCCGGTTTCGATATGCTTGCTGAAATCGGAGAGGGAGGCATACTTGAATCCTTTCCAGTCATCTTTAAGGAAGCGCTGGATATATACCTTCTTCAATTCCTTGGAGGCTTGAAGCTTCCCGTCGAGAATGTCGTCGTAATCCTTCTCAAATACCCGTAGGTCATCCTTCTTATAAATCCCCGTTTCCACAAGGTGTCCCCCGTATATATCCCTTGTGTTAGGATGATTTGCTATGGCCTTGTAGAGCAGGGGCTGGGTAAAACGGGGCTCATCGCCCTCGTTATGCCCGTACTTCCGGTAGCAGAGAATATCGATAAAAACATCCGTTGCAAACCTCTGGCGGTAATCCATGGCGATTTCGACGGTATGGAGGAGTGATTCCACCTCGTCCCCGTTCACATGGAATATGGGTGCCTTGGTAACCTTGGCGATATCCGTGCAGTAGGTGCTGGATCGTGCATCGAGGTAATTGGTGGTAAAGCCTACCTGGTTGTTGATCACGAAATGGATTGTTCCCCCGGTCCTGTACCCCGGGAGGTTGTACATCTGGATCACCTCGTACACAACACCCTGAGAAGCGATTGCTGCGTCACCGTGGATCAGAATAGGTACGACCTTGCCGAAATCACCGTCGTATTTATGGTCAATACGTGCACGTGAGAGTCCCTCAATGACAGGAGAAACAGCTTCCAGGTGGGAGGGATTCGGCGCAAGGTTCAGCCTGACTGATTTGCCGCTGATGGTTTTCACATCGTTCACATATCCCAGGTGGTATTTGACATCCCCCAGGGAGATCCCTTCCTCGTACTCTTCCCCCTCGAATTCCTTGAATATGTTTTCATAGGGCTTCTGGAGGACGTTCGCAAGTACATTCAGCCTCCCCCTGTGGGCCATCCCGATCATAAATTCCTGTACATCCATCTGTGCTCCCCTTTCAATGGCCAGGGTAAGGGCGGGTACCAGGACCTCGGCTCCCTCAAGGGAAAACCGTTTTTGTCCCACAAACTTCTTATGTATGAATTTCTCAAAGCCAAAAGCTTTTTTGAGATGCATGAAGATCTCCTTTTTCTGCTCGGCAGAGTATTCGGTAATGTTCCGGGTGCTCTCCATGCGTTCGGTGAGCCATTTGACCTTTTCCGGGGTTCGGATGAACAAATATTCCACGCTTACAGATTCGCAATAGGTCTGCTTGCAGTGATCCACAATGTCTTTTAATCTTGCAGGACCGATACCAATC
>CBFDEE010000383.1:0-2447 GCA_965603745.1 uncultured Bacteroides sp.
GTCCAGCCCGTAATGGTCGCGGTCAAGGATCTTTTCGGCCCGTTTGAGGTTAAAATCGTCCTGTGTGAATTCGTTCCAGGGCAGTTCGATCAGGGTCTGCAGGTAATTGGCCTGGACGGAGTATTCCGCCGTGGCCGGATTGATCCTCTGAAGTTTATCAAGTTCCTTTTCAAAGGTTTCTCCGACCTCAGTGCCCCACTTCTTTTTCGATGCTTTTTTCCGGAATTCGGCGATCTCCTTGTCCATGGGACTCCCGCCCAGTTCATCCTGGATGGTCTTCATCTGCTGGTGGAGCATGAATTCACGCTGCTGCTGGTCGAGGTCTGTTTTAACCTTGGACTGGATATCATTCTTCAGCTCCAGCATCTGTATCTCCTTCGAGAGATGCTCGAGCAGGCGGATCCCGCGCGTTTTCAGGTTATTTTCCTCGAGGAGTTTTTGTTTGTCATTAAGTTCCACATCGCTGTTGGAGCAGATAAAGTTGATCAGGAAGCTCGAGCTTTCAATGTTTTTTACTGCAAATGAAGCTTCCGGGGGAATATTTGATGAAAGTTTGATGATCCTGAGGGAAAGATCCTTCAGCGAACCGACTATGGCCTCAAACTCCTGGTCCCGCGTCACGGGTTTCTCATCCGACAGGGCAGTTGTTTTTGCGACGAAGTAAGGCTCCTTCGAGACGATCGATTCAACCTGGAAACGCTTCTTGCCCTGGATGATGATGGAAGTGGACTCGTCCGGCATCTCGAGGATCCTGATTATCTGGGCCACTGTTCCCACCCGGTAAAGGTCCTTGATATCGGGATCATCCGTATCCGGATCAACCTGTGCAAGGATTCCGATTATCTTATCTTTCTTGTAGACTTCCTTGATCAGGCGGATGGACTTTTCCCTTCCGACGGTGATGGGGATCACGACCCCCGGGAACAGCACTGTGTTTCGAAGAGGCAGTACAGGTAACAGTTCAGGTACCTCGCTTCCATCCAGTACGGTTTCATCTTCATCGGATATCAGGGGAATAAAATCGCTGTCTTCATCCAGTGGTGCATTCAGGATTATCTCATGTCCGAACTCTTTATCTGATTTCTTTCCCATAGTACAAAATTCTCTTTCACAAATCAGCCAACTTGTCAGTCTGGCTCTTAAATCAATGTTGGATCAGTGTATGTCAATTGCTGTGCCAAAAAGGGCTGAGTGTTCAGGACCGGTATTTTTCCGTTAACCTGAAAATCTCGGACAGGATGCCGGTGTCGGTGGTATCCAGCTGGATATCACGTCTTTTCATTACTTCGGCGGCAACTTCCAGGGCTTTTTCAAGCTGGTAGGTGCTGAATCCGTGTGCCCCTCCCCAGGAGAAGGACGGAATGAAATTCCGGGGGAAGCCCGAACCGAAAACATTGGCATTTACGCCGACCACCGTTCCGGTATTGAACATGGTATTGATCCCGCATTTCGAATGGTCGCCCATGACCAGGCCGCAGAAGACCCTGCCGGTGGAAATGAATTTCTCCTCCCTGTAATTCCAGAGCCTGACCATGGAGTAATTGTTCTTAAGGTTCGAATTATTGGAATCGGCCCCGATGTTGCACCATTCGCCGATGACGGAATTTCCCAGGAAACCGTCATGCGCCTTGTTAGAGTACCCGAATATGACAGAATTGTTGATCTCTCCACCTGCCTTGCAGCCGGGGCCGATGGTAGTGGGACCGTATATCTTTGCCCCCAGCTTGAGGGTCGATTCATCGCCAAGTGCAAACGCACCCCTGATATGGGCTCCCTCCATGATCTCGGCTCCTTTCCCGATGTAAATGGGACCTGTGCCCGTGTTCAGGGTGGCGCATTCCACGATGCTTCCCTCTTCCAGGAAGACCTGTCCATCACCGAGAATGGTATTGCTGGAAGAAACTATTGCGGATTTTCTGTTCGCGGTAAGAAGAATAAAATCTTCCTCCAGTGCCTGGCCGTTCATTACAAATATTTCCCAGGGGTATTCTATCCTGAACACCGGGTCCCCGTATTCCAGGGTTTTGTATTCCCCAGGCCGGTCCGGGTTGAAATTTTCAGATTCCTGCTGTCCGAGACGGACGGCAATAAAAGTATCCCCGGCATGCAATGCCTGTCCGGGAGACAGTGATTTCAGCTTATTGACCAGGCCCTCACCGGGCAGTATGCTTCCGTTAATTAGCATATTATCCCCGCCTAACTGTAAAGGGAATTTTGTGCGGAGATAGGGGCGGGTCATCCAGCTCAGGCTTTCTTCAAGGTTTTTTTCCCATTTCTCCCGGATGGTAAGTATGCCAATCCTGATTTCACTTACCGGGCGCGTAAAAGTAAGGGGAAGAAGGTTTTCCCAGGTCCCGGGCGGATCGAAAAGTATGTAATTCATGAATATAAAAATATAAAAAAGGGGCTGTCTCAAAAGTAGGCAGTTCCCTTTTTTTTCCCTTTTG
>CBFDEE010000384.1:0-2436 GCA_965603745.1 uncultured Bacteroides sp.
CGAATAGGCATGACGAGGGAGTCATTAACAGAAAGATCGAATCCCCAGACCTGGAGGGCATAGCTGGCTAATCCCCCAACGATGATACCGATCCCGCACCCTATCAGTCCCAGGAAACCCGATGATATTCCCAGCACCTGCATCTTGTGTTCGATCAGCGCGGTCTTGGCCACACCCCGTATGGCAGCATTTAATCCGGGGCAATCACCTCCGGCTGTTAAAATTCCAATTTTCATTTTCCAATGTTTTGATCTGTTATACTATTTTTCTTCAAACTGTATCCTCAGGATTTCTCTCCCGTATCTCAGCCTGTATGGCTTTCTCCTTAAACAATAAGAAAGTCAGGCCGGCCAGTACGCAGAAAAGGAATCCTACAAATCCGTTCAGGCGGATTCCCAGGTCATCTCCCGGATCCTTTCCCCAGATCGTAAGGATGGTAAAGATCATGATCCCAGCCGTCATCCCGAGCTTATAAAAGAAATTCCTCACTGCGAAGTACATTCCTTCCTTCCGCAGGCCGGTCTTCAGTCCGTCAAGCTGGGCTATCTCGGCGATGATGGCATAGGGGATGATCCCAAGTATAGCCACGGGAAGTGATGCAAGCAATGCAAACAGGTATATCTGGACCTTTGGCGGAAGGGGCAGGTTGCCCAGGAAAAATATGAAAAGGAATATTATCCCCAGAAGCACCAGTGCAAAGGAAATCAGGTATTTTTTCTGAATCACTTTTGAGATATGCAGAACAAGCGGGTAAAAGAGCAGGGATACAATGATCATCACCCCGAATACCGAGCTTCCCATGGCTTCCTTTAGTCCCAGGAGAACTTTCAGGTAGTACAGCATTCCGCTGGCGATGATCGAAATGGCAAGGAAATAGGAGAAATCAGCGAAGAGGAACAGCCTGAAATTATAATTACTGAGGGTTTGCCTGAGTGATCTTTTAAAAGGGATCCGGGCAGGTTCACCGGGACAGCAGGCTTTTTCATCAATGCCTATCACGGGAAAGTGCATCAGTATTCCTGCAACAAGGGCGAGGATGCCGATCGCAATCTGGAAAGACCTTATCCTGTGTTCCAGGTGCAGGAGGTCTTCCATCCAGGATGCCAGCAGGGGTGCCTGGGCGGCAATGATCATCCCTGTCACGTATGCCAGCGATAGCCAGGTTGAAAGTCTGACCTTATCCCTTTCGCTTGGTGCCAGTTCAGGCATCAGGGCGTTGTAGGGGATGAAATAGATCGTCAGGAAAAGGTAGAAAAGGGTCAGCGTTACCAGCAGCCAGTAAATATTTATACGGCTCTCGGCAAGGCCGGGAGGTACAAAGACCAGGAAACAGAATAGTACTGCCGGGAACCAGCCCACCCGCATAAAAGGCACCCTCCTGCCCCTGCGGTGCCCGGAACGGTCACTCATCCAGGCGATCAGGGGATCCGTGACTGCATCGAACAACCTTCCTCCTGCCGCAATCAGTGCCAGAACCGAAAAAATGCCCAGGTAGACAATGGCGGGGATCAGGGTGTTCAGTCCCGCATTAAGGGGAGGCAGGTAAATATAGATCAGCATCACCGAAACCACATTGATCAGGATAGACCACCCCGCCATTCCCGAAGAATAGATAAGTATCTGGCGGTTGGTGAGCTTCAGGGAATTCAAGTCAACAGTGTTCTTTATATTTTCCTGGAATGGCCTTTTATTCCATAATATTAAGGAATCTGCCGCTGAGATACAACATTAATTGCCCCTGCATATATGGATTATCGGACCGGGTTTGCTACATTTATTCAGTCAACCGATTATCCAGCAGGAAAGATGATAAGGATATACTTTGCCGGATCCATAAGGGGAGGAAGGGGACTGGCGGAAAGGTACATGAAACTCATACATCTGCTCCGGTCATACGGCCAGGTCTATACCGAACATGTCGGCGATGATTCGAAGATTGCCGGTGACGAAGGATCCCTTTCGAACGAGGAGATCCATGACCGGGACATGGGATGGCTCAGGGACTCGGACCTTGTTGTCGCCGAGGTTTCGGTCCCCAGTCTCGGAGTGGGCTATGAAATCGCCATGGCAACTGAACTCGGCAAGCCGGTGCTCTGCCTCTACCACAAGGATGCCGCGCATCGCCTGTCAGCGATGATCTCGGGCAGCAGCAAACTCACTGTAGAATTGTATGATTCAGTTTCCGAAGCAGGAAGAATTGCCGGCAGCTTCATTAAGGAAGTAGTTGGGGATACCCCGGGATATAAGTCCTGATCAGATCCGGAACGCTGCCCGTGGCAGACCCGGCAGACTGTTCTGCAAGGATCAGGCATGCTGCTCATCGTACTGCCGGATCTTCATCATGACCCTTTCTTCAGCTTCATCGTACATCTCCCGTATGAAATCATCGTTGAAATTAAAGGTCCTTTCTTCCAGGCTCATGGATTCAAGGCGGTC
>CBFDEE010000385.1:0-2417 GCA_965603745.1 uncultured Bacteroides sp.
CGAGCGGATCTGCAGAGCCATGGGAATGAAGGTACTGCTTAATGATCCGCCGAGGGAAAGGAATGAAGGCCCCGGGGAATTTGTCCCCCTGAAAAGAATACAGGAGGAAGCAAATATCATTACACTGCATGTCCCGCTTTACCGCACGGGAAAAGACAAAACCCTCAACCTTGCCGATAAGGGATTTCTCGCCGGACTCGAAGGAAATCCCATCCTGATAAATTCCTCAAGGGGAGAGGTAGTAGACGGAAACGCCCTGAAGGATGCACTGGCCGGGGGACAGGTAAGGGCTGCAGTTCTGGATGTATGGGAAAGGGAGCCCGATCCGGACCCGGAACTGATGTGGATGGTGGATATCGCCACACCGCATATCGCAGGATATTCGGTCGATGGCAAGGCGAACGCGACAGGTATGAGTGTCCGGGCACTGAGCAGGTTTTTTGAGTTGGGACTTGATGACTGGGAGCCGGCTGACCTTCCCCTTCCAAGAATCAATAATCTTATTATAGACGGCTCAAGGTTTAACCTGCAGGAACTGCTGATGGTTATTTCCCGGAGGGCCTATGACGTTTTGCGCGACGATGATGTACTACGGAAAAATACTGGAAAATTTGAGCAATTAAGAGCAAAATACCCTCACAGAAGGGAACCGGCAGCCATAAGGGTGAACATTATCAATGATTTCATGGCAGCCGGCCCGGTTCTGAGGCAACTGGGCTATCATGCCAGGACAGACTATTATACCAAACTAACTTAATAAATTAATTTATCGAAATGGAAAAATTAGCAGACATAGGATTGATCGGGCTGGCCGTCATGGGCGAGAACCTTATTCTGAACATGGAAAATCACGGTTACACGGTTGCCGTATTTAACCGTACCGTAGAGAAGGTGGACAAATTCATGGAAGGCCGAGGTGCCGGGAAAAATTTTATCGGAACACACAGCATTGAGGAACTGACGAAGGCCCTCAAGCGCCCCCGCAAGGTCATGCTCCTGGTCAAGGCCGGGGCCGCGGTGGATTCCTTCATAGACCAGCTGATTCCCCATCTTGAGCCGGGGGATATCATCATCGACGGTGGGAATACCCATTACCCCGACACCAACAGGCGGACGAAATATGTCGAGGAGAAGGGCCTGCTCTATATCGGTACCGGCGTATCAGGTGGTGAGGAAGGCGCATTGCTGGGACCATCAATCATGCCCGGCGGATCACCGGAAGCATGGACCCATGTGAAGGATATCTTCCAGAATATCTCCGCCAAGGTTGAAGACGGGAGCCCATGCTGTGACTGGGTCGGTGAGAACGGAGCCGGGCATTTTGTCAAAATGGTCCACAACGGCATCGAATACGGCGATATGCAGATGATATGCGAAACCTACCAGATAATGAAAGACCTGCTGGGGATGTCGAATAAGGAGATGTACGAAGTATTCAGGGAATGGAACGAGGGGGAACTGGATTCCTACCTGATCGAGATCACGCGCGACATACTCGCCTTCACAGAGGACGGGGAGGAGACTGTGGACAAGATACTGGATACTGCGGGACAAAAAGGTACCGGGAAATGGACCGCAATCGCCGCCTTGGATGTAGGCATACCGCTGACACTGATCGGCGAGGCCGTCTTTGCCCGTACCCTGTCCGCCCAGAAAGACGAAAGGACGAGGGCTTCAAAGGTGCTGAGTGGCCCCGCTCCGGAGTTCAAAGGGGATAAAAAAGCCTTTATTGAGGACCTCAGGCAGGCCCTGTTTGCCTCAAAGATTGTTTCCTATGCCCAGGGATATGTGCTGATGAAGGCTGCAGCCGGGGAATACGGGTGGAAACTGAACAACGGGGGCATTGCCCTGATGTGGAGAGGCGGATGCATCATCCGCTCGGTCTTCCTGGGCAATATCAAGGACGCTTTTGACAGGGATCCTGACCTGGAAAACCTGATGCTTGATCCTTTCTTCAAGGACAAGATAGAGAGCGCCCAGTCCAGCTGGAGGAAAGTTGTTGCCACGGCCATTGAAAACGGTATCCCGGTCCCGGCCCTGGCCACCGCACTGAATTATTACGACGGCTACCGTACGGAACGCCTCCCGGCCAACCTCCTGCAGGCGCAGCGGGATTATTTCGGCGCTCATACCTATGAGAGGGTTGACAGGCCCAGGGGTGAGTTTTACCACTCCAACTGGACAGGAAGGGGCGGGGATACAGCCTCATCAACGTATAATGCATAAACAGACCAGATCCGGCAGAGCGTGAGCCTGCGGGACAACCGGTCCCGACCCGTGATCCGGATGGCCATTTTCAGGTAAAGAGTATATTAGTGATAATAAAACCAGTATTAAATACAGAAAATTTATAATATGGGACTATTATCGATAAAAGATGCAGCGGCATGCAAGTATGCCTGCATTTCCCTGGGTGA
>CBFDEE010000386.1:0-2412 GCA_965603745.1 uncultured Bacteroides sp.
CCGCTCATCCGGAACACCGTAATTCCCGATAAGCGGGTATGTGAGGGTAAGGATCTGTCCCTTGTAGGAAGGATCGGTCAGGCTTTCAGGGTAACCTGTCATGGCGGTATTGAATACGACTTCCCCCGATATGGAACGATAACTGCCAAAAGAAGTCCCTTTGAATTCAGACCCGTCCTCCAGTACCAGCTTCATCTTCTTTCCTTCCGTCATTTACGATTATTTGTTATGCAGGTCCCCGTTCACAGCTTCGGAGTGGTTCAGTTTGATTCGCTTTTGAGGATTGATTCAATGATTTTTTCTGCCTGTTCGGGTGCGATCCGCTTTGCTATGATCTTCATATCCTCATCCAGAAGGAAAAGCTGGGGAGTGGTCGCAACGTCGTAGATGGTTTTGAATGTGAAATCATAGGGATTCCAGGCATTGGTCCAGTCATAAAATCCGTTCTCGTTGATATAATTGATCCATTTGACCTTCCCTTCCTCCCCCCCGAGTGTGCTTACCGCCACAACCTCCACACCTTTATTCTTCAGACGCTCATAAGCTTCGTAAAGGGCGGGGGTTGCCGTTTTACAGTGCCCGCAGTCGGCTTCCCAGAAATACAGGATGGTAAACTTTGTCTTTATATCATAGAGCTGGAAAAAAGTTCCCACGTAAGGATTTTTCTTTAAGTCTTCATTTTCAGAAGCCTGGATAAAATGATCTGAAGGAACTCTAACCAGCTGGATATCGATGGCCTTGTTTCCGATCTGCGTGGGCTTTAATTTGTCCACCCTTTCCTGGAGATTGGCAATGAATTCGGGATCGCTCCAGTCGGCTTCAGGAATGTAGTAATACTCGGCAATATGGAGGTACACCTTATCCATTCCCATGATCTGGCTTTTAGCAAAATGATTGAAGAGCGTTATCAGCATGTACCTGAACAGTGCAGGATCGGACCTGGAAGCCTCGATGAGCATGTCGCAATCCCTGATAAGGGAATCAGGGTGCTGGTAAGACACCTTTTCAATATAGGTCATTATTTTCTGCTCATAGAACGGTGTGCGCAGAAGACGGACATCGGAAGGATCAAAGTTATCGAAGTAATGGGCTTTGTAATATTTATACTGGAATGCCGGGTCGACAGGTTTCCCGTTCTCATCGAGCGGGGGATCGGGAACCTTCACTTCCTGCAGGGCAAGCAGGAATGTGCCGAAAAAATTATCGCTGTTTTCCCCGATCTGTTGCTCTATGTATTCCTGTACGTCTGCATTGAGCTTATCAAGTTCATTTTTTAGTTTCAGTGAATCAGCAGGGTCCGATGACTCCGATATTGCCTTTTGCAGTGCCAGGGCTTTCTCCCTGTTCTCACCAAGAAAAATCTGGTATTTGTAAAATGCCTCGTTTTCCCTGGAATCACGGACGTTCATATTAGCCACGTAATTGCCGGTGTCATTTTCAAATGAAAAGAACTGATCCTCACTGATCAGAAGGTCGAAGAAGGACTTATCGGGTAGATATGTAAGGTACATCCCGTGCGGGAGTTCTTCACTGCCCCTGAAAATGCCTTTCCCCCTGTTGTCCAGTATGGCAGTGTCCTTGGGAATGAAACTTGCATTAAAACGATGCCCGATAACCACCGTATCCCTGCTGAAAGCAGGCATGGTGATTCCGATCTCGTACCCTTCGGAGTATCCCCTGGAACTTGCAAGGAAAAGCAGGACAAAAATAAATAAACGAATTCTCATTGCATCCCTGTTTCTCTGGTACCGCACAAAGATAAGGCCAGATTTTGGGCTTAAAAATAGGAAAATTTGGGATACCCCGGAGCCTCATCGGGATTGGGATATAAAGTACGGCCCGGTCCGGGGTACTAATCCGTATTGGGAATGAATGGATTTTGTCCTATTTTTAAGGATTATGCTGGATTTTAAAACAGCGCAGAAAATTATAAACAGCGAACTGGAAAAGTGCCCGGTTAACAGCTCCCCGGCTGAGCTCTACGACCCGGTCCGCTACATACTTTCCCTCGGGGGAAAACGCATGAGACCGGCTCTGACCCTCATGGCATGCAGTATTTTCAGCAATGCTGTTCACCTGGCCATCAAGCCTGCCCTGGCCTTTGAGATCTTTCATAATTTCACGCTTCTGCACGATGATCTTATGGATAATTCCGGAATGAGAAGAGGCAGGAAAACGGTTCATGAAAAATGGGATCCAAACGTTGCCATTCTGTCAGGCGATGTCATGTCTATACTGTCCTACCGGATCATTTCCGAATCGGAGGATAAATACCTGAAGGAAATTCTACAGTTATTCAATGAAACCGCCCTGAAGGTTTGCGAGGGACAGCAATGGGATATGAACTTTGAAAACAGGATGGATGTCACGGTAGATGAATACCTGAACATGATAGAGCTTAAAACGGCCGTT
>CBFDEE010000387.1:0-2399 GCA_965603745.1 uncultured Bacteroides sp.
CCAGCCGGCCCGACCTGATAAAGTCAACCGCATCCTGCCAGTGGGGATCACTGCGTTGCCACTGCCCGACCTGTACAACCCGTTTGTATTTCCGGGCGGCCTCGAGCATGAGATTGCATTCCTCGATGGAATTGGCAATGGGTTTTTCAACATAAACATCCTTTCCGGCCTGGCAGGCTTCTACCATGGGAAGACAGTGCCAGTGGTCAGGCGTACCAATGATAACAACATCGATGTCCTTCCTGTCAAGAAGTTTACGGTAGTCATCGTAAAGATCCGGTTTTCTGCCCTGGATCTCTGCCGCCTCAGCAGCTTTTGCCTCAAGTACCTTACGGTCAACATCGGCGATACCGGCACATTCCACACCTGCATTACTTAGCATGCTCTTTAAGTTAGCCATACCCATGCCATTCACTCCGATGGCTCCGGCCACGATCCTGTCATTGGCCCCGAAGATCCTCGAAGCCGCCCGTGCTCCGGACGGGAATGCGTGTATCAGGCCTGCTCCCGCTACGGTGGCAGCAGTGCCTTTGATAAAATGTCTGCGTTTCATTGGGGATATTTATTTTCCCCTACAATATAATCAAAAATATAAAGGATCAGGTGGCTTTTAACCTGCCTGCAAGACGGAAGAAAAGCCGGGGCAGGAACCTGCGTATATGGACCATTATCAGCTCTTTGCCTCCGATAAGAACTTCCCGCTTTCCTTTATGAATGGCATCGAGATATTTTTTCGCACATACATCTGCAGGTATCCCTGAGGCCAGCCCTGGATCCATCACCCCGTGCGGCGTCTCGTCGCCTGTCAGGGCATTGTAGGATATACTGGTCTGAACCCTGCCGGGCATGGCCACGGTAACGGAAATGTTCTTAGCGGCCAGTTCTATTCCCAGGGTTTCAAAAAAACCCTGTGCTGCGTGTTTGGAAGCACAATATGCTGACCGGAGGGGGAATCCGAATTTGCCGGATATGCTGCTCGTGACCGCGATCCGGCCTTCCCCCTGTTCCATCATGGAAGGAAGAAGAGTTTTCGTAAGAATTACGGCTCCGAAAAAATTTATGTTCATGATCCTGTAATCCACCTCTGTGGGAGTTTCCCAGGTCAGGGAACGCTGGCTTATCCCCCCGTTATTGATCAGGACATCCACCCTGCCGAAGCGGGAAAATACCGCGGGAACAACAGCCTCAATAGATTCTTTCGAGGAGAGATCGAGGGGTAGCGCAATAAGTTCTGCATCCATGCTTTCGCATTTTTCGGAAACTCTTTTCAGCCCTTCTTCGTCGATATCGCTGAGAACCAGCTTTGCTCCGTATCTGACTGCCTGGTATGCCAGGGCCTCTCCTATTCCTGAAGCAGCGCCGGTGATCCAGATAACCTTGTCTTTGAATTTCATGGTTTGAGAGTATCAGGATTCAAAAATATGAAATATTTCCTGCCTCACATTAATCTTCGTATTTTTGCCCGCAACGTAAAAACGGGAAATGGATATTCAGATACTGCAACTGGTGGAAGGTGCAAAGCAAGCCAGGGGACTTACAGTGGTGATCGATGTTTTCAGGGCCTTCTCCACTGCCTGTTATGTCATGGCCGCAGGAGCCGATGAGATCCTGTGCGTTAGTGAGGTGGAGACGGCTTTCAGCCTGAGGCAGGAGGATCCCGGCCGGATTCTTATGGGGGAAAGAAACGAAAGGAAGGTTGAGGGTTTTCATTTCGGCAATTCCCCGTCACAGCTGGAACATGAGGATTTCAGCGGCAGGACGGTCGTGCAGACGACCAGTGCGGGTACACGGGGACTGGTAAACGCCACCGGGGCGGATGAGATTCTGACCGGGAGTTTTGTAAATGCTGATGCTATTGCTGATTATATCCGGAACCTGAAACCATCACATGTATCGCTTGTCTGCATGGGATATTCAGCGCAGTACCCGATTGAAGAGGACAGCTTCTGTGCCGAATACATACGGGACAGGCTGGATGGGAAGGAGCCTGATTATGGCAGGATGACGGAGATCATCAGGAAATCCAGCGGGAAGAGGTTTTTCCTGGCCGAAAATCAGGGCCATTCCCCAACGACGGATTTCTACCTCTGCCTTGATATAAACCGTTTTAATTTTGTGCTCAAAGCCACCCGGCTTGAAGAAGGAATTCTTTCACTGAAACCAATATACAATGTCAATAAAGGATAGGATACAAAAATATTTTCGTGAAAAGTCACCCTTTCGAATTACGACAGACCTGCTTTTCTACCTGCTGATCCTGGCCCTGCTCCTGCCATTTTCCAGGAAACATGTTGCCACAGGATTAAATAAGCTGATCATGCACAGGCCCTCTGTCATCCAGGAATCCAGGCAGGCAGCACTTTCGGATGCAGATTATGATTGGATACTGCAGGATCTGG
>CBFDEE010000388.1:0-2371 GCA_965603745.1 uncultured Bacteroides sp.
TAGATACATTCTCTTTTGAATCGGCATATAAAATGGTCTCCATGATTTTTTCCATCGCAAGACGGTTGGTAACATGATCATGCAATTGTTCGTTATGGTAATCCTGGCGCATTTTGAAAACAGCATCCGTCCCCAGGGAATCAGCGAGTACGGAGTATGCATTATCCCTGCCGGCAGTCGATTCCCTCAGTACATCCTGGAAATAGAACCTGACATACTCCAGCCATTCCTCCAGTCCCACTGCGTATTCCCGGTTGAAATCGTTGAAATTCAGTTTGGCAAGGTGTTCGAAGGGGAACAGGTCGGAATGTCTGCCGAGTTTGTCTGCCTCGTAGGCCAGCAATCCAAGGTTGGTCTTCAGAATTTCCTGGTTGCCTTCAACACCCATGTTCCTTGTACATTCGTCCAGTTTGTTTTCCAGGCGGGGCACCAGGAATGAGACCTTGAACCTGGCTTCACTGATGGACTGGTCAAATGCGTAGAAATTCCTGTCAAAACGGTTGTTCTTGGCCTGTTCCACTGCCAGGGCTTCATATGACCAGCGGGAGGCCATCAGGTCACCGATCAGGGGAACATGGATCTTCGAAGTCAGGCTCTTATGCAGATCGTCAAATTTCACCGTCACCCCGCTGAGCAGTAACTGCGGTATAAGTATCAGCGGGATGATGATATAGATGGTTACCATGGAATTCATTCCGGACGATATATTCAGTCCAAGCATATTTGCACATGCCGCAGTGCTGAAAAGGATCAGCCAGTAGCTCAGTGTCATATCCTTTATCTCCAGTATCCAGTTTCCGACGAGAACATACAGCAGCATCTGGAAGGCCGAAAGGCCGAACAGGAAAATGATCTTTGAATTAAGGTAAGCGAACCAGCTCAGGTTCAGGAAAGCTTCCCTGTGAAGTACTTTCCTGTCACGGATGATCTCTTCGGCGCTGACGATCAGCCCTAAAAATATGGCTACTATGACCGACATGAAAAGATAGGCGGGCAGGTTTTTGTTTTCACTGAAGATGTATTCGTTGCCGGGGGAATACTTCGTGAAGAATGCCAGTATGATTGCGAGCAGCGGAGCTTCCAGCAGGTTCAGGAGAACATATTGCCGGTTGGAAAGCTTCGAGAGAAGATTCCGCATGAAAAACACCTTGAACTGGATGTTGATGTCCGGTATCCGGAAAAGGCTTGCAGGCAATATTTTCTTAGTTTCCCTCATTGTGATTTCTGGGGCGATGATTTCCTGGTAATGCTCATACCATGTTTCGGGGGATATTTTACGCTCCATGGAATACTTTCCTCCTTCATCCACCAGTTTGGCTTCGACCATCTCAAGGATATTGTCCGGATTCACGTGACCGCATGCACCACATTCGGCTTCAGTAGCTTCAGCGTAACTTGAGAGTTTCTTGAAATAAAGTATTGCATCCACCGGATTTCCTGTATATACCGGGAATCCGCCTTTGTCAAGGACCCAGAGCTTATCAAGCATCTTGAAAATATGCGAATTCGGCTGGTGGATGTTTGCAAGCACCAGCTTGCCTTTAACTGTCTGTTCCTTGAGCAGCCTGATGACGTTTTCGGCATCCATGGAGGACAGGCCTGATGTGGGTTCGTCAATAAACAATACAGACGGTTCACGCATCAATTCCAGGGCTATATTCAGACGTTTCCTCTGTCCCCCGCTGATGAATTTATTCAGTGGTGTCCCGACCTTCAGGTCCCTGATCTCCTTAAGGTCAAATTCATTCAAAATATTTGCGACGGTTTCCCTCAGTTTCTTTTCCGGGTAGTGGCCGAAGCAAAGCCTGGCATTGTAGTAGAGATTCTGATATACAGTCAGCTCCTCAAAAAGCAGGTCGTCCTGTGGTACGAATCCGATGACCCCTTTCAGTTTGAACCGGTCACGATGCAGGTCATAATTATTGATGCTGATAGTTCCGTTACTAAGGGGGAGCTGTCCGCTCAGCAGCATCAGCAGGGTAGATTTACCGACACCGCTTCCACCCATGATACCGATCAGCTGCCCGGAATCCTCCGAGAAGCTGAAACGCCTGATCCCGTTCTCGCTGTTCTGAAAACGGAATTCAATATCCGAGGCATTGATCGTAATGCGGACGCCTTCGGCTGACTGGAGGAACCTGCTGGCAACTTCGGTATAATAGATGGCACCAAATCCACTGCCGCGGACTATTGAACCGTTATCGAAAAGATAGATCTTGCCGGTATTCAGGAGATTCCCGTCGATGGTCAGGATATCCGCCCCCATGTATTTAAGCACAAGGATATTAAGGCTCCTGAAATGAAGTATGGTGATCCTGCCCTGGATCCCGTCTTTCTGCATCACATGTTCCTGCGTGTCCTGCCCGGGCCT
>CBFDEE010000389.1:0-2367 GCA_965603745.1 uncultured Bacteroides sp.
ACCAGGAGTCCGTCAAGGGCATTATTAAACTTGGGATCAATGTTGAAGCCGACGATCCTGCCATTCTGCTTCAGATACTTTTTCAGCAGAACCGGCATGTTGTTCTGTGCCGTTTCAATGTCCTTGATCATCCTGTCAAACTTGTTCAGATCACTGGCCGATTCGATTAGTATGTCCGTATCGATGTGGTGCAGGGATACGGTGAATTTCTTCCGTGGCCGGATATGCCTTGCTATATCCCTGTTATAATAATATTCCGTTATGAATTTAATGATCAGCTCCTTGGAGAAATTGGAAAACCGGTTGCTGATGCTGACAGGGCCGACCAGATACCGGTATTCCGGATTTTTAAGCAGGAAATAAAGGATACCCTTCCAGAGCAGGAACAGGGGAAGGGGCCTTCTCTGGTATTCAGGGATTATGAAGGACCTGCCAAGTTCGAGGGACTGGGTCAGGAGGGGGTGCAGTTTGCGGTTGATCCGGAACAGGCTGTGAATGTAAAATCCCCTTATGCCATAGATATCCATTATCTGCTTCCCTTTTCCAACCCGGTAGGCACCCACTATCTTACGGTTCTCATCGTCCCATATGAAAAGCTGGTTATAATAGAGGTCATATTCGTCAATATCCATCTGCTGGTTGGTACCCTCCCCTACTTCCCGGAAGGTGATCTCCCTTAACCTGCCGATCTCGTTCATGATATTCGGGATCTCGACCGAAGGTGCGCAGATCACATTGAAATGTTCGATTTTAAAGAGCAGATACCTGCTGATGATCCTGGCTATATCAGACTCGATGGCCTGTACTGGGACCGGGTCTATGATTCTCTCCGGCTTTTTTAACTGCCGGCGGCTGACGGAAAAGAATTTCTTTACTTCCAACGGAGTTCCGAGTGCATACGTCTTGGTGCGCAGGTATCTGCCATACCTGGAAATATCACTGAATTCATTCTGTTCCCTGACCGGTATTGGTGAACCAATACGGATATTAATGACCCGCTTTTTCTTATTGAACAATTCTGTTGGAAGCTTTACGGTCTGAAGCTTGGGGTGTATCCTTCCCAGGAAATGGAAAAGACGGCTGTTCTTACCCTGAAAATATACAGGCACCACGGGCACCCTGGCCCTTTTAATAACCTGCAGTACGTTGAAATGCCATTGGGGATCCGTGATCGCATGGATATCCTGGTCGAAACTTGATACGTCCCCGGCAGGAAAAACACCCAGGGGCTGCCCTTTTTCAAGATGATCCAGGGTTTTCTTCAGTCCGTCGATATTTGACCTCTCTGTATTACTTTCTTTCAGCAGGTTATAATCAAAAATATAATCAGTGACCGGTTCCATTCTTCGCAGCAGAAAGTTCGGAAGGACTTTATAATCCGAACGGATTGATCCTATCAGTTTGATCAGCAGGAGTGCGTCTATGCCGCCGAATGGATGGTTCGATACCGTAATGAATGCGCCCTCCCTGGGTATTTTTTCCAGTTCTTCGGGCCGGATCTCAAAACGGATACCCAGTTGTTCGATCATGGAATCGATAAAATCGATACCGCTGCGATGCACGTTTTCCTGATAAATCTTGTTGATCCTCCTGAAACGCAGAAGGAGCATTAGAAATTTTACTGCGCTTTCTCCCGCGAATCCGTTCATCTTCGCTTCCTGCAGCAGCGCATCTGTATCGATCAATTTCATGCCTGTAAAGACAATGTGAATGCAGCGTTAAATATAAGCCAAAATTGAATATGCCTGCATAAATTCAGTTCAAATATGATTTCGTTCGTGACGGCTATTTTACAATCCAGATGGAAAAAATCACGGCCAGTCCGAAAAGAAATACCACGGATCCCGTGATTTTATTCAGCCACCAGATGCTTTTGAGGCGTATCTTCTGCCGGAAACGGTTGGCAATGGAGGCAAGAATGAACCACCAGAGTATGGCCCCTCCTGCAATTCCTGCGATCAGTATGGACAGCTCAAAGAAAGAAAGCAGGTCGCTGGCTACTTTGAGGGCTGCCATGATGGCAATGAACAGGAAAATGGCCATCGGGTTCGATATGGTCAGAAGGAAAATGGATGCAAAATCCTGTGAGAGCCGTGTCTTGTTCAGGCGCTGAAGTCTCAGCTGTTTGACGGGATTGGTTCTGAAGATCCTGAACCCGATGAATAAAACGAAAAGTCCCCCGACAATCTGGAAATAAAGATGTTTCTCTTCGATGAAATTGATGATGATGCTCAGGCCGAACCCGGCGATTATAGCAAAAATAATATCTGCCGCCGCCGCCCCGAGCCCGGATACGAATCCCGACATATATCCTCTATTCAGGGTCCGTTGAATGCACATGATCCCTATCGGTCCGAGAGGAGCCGA
>CBFDEE010000390.1:0-2352 GCA_965603745.1 uncultured Bacteroides sp.
CAGAAATCGGATCCCATTTACATGATCCCCGAATCTAACTGGGGAAGGGCACATTTCTACGCTCCTTACAAAATCTTTAACGGCCAGCTGACCAATACGAAATGGTTCAACCTGACCATACTACTTGGATTTTCATTCCTGATGTATATTACCCTTCTGCTTGATCTTCTGCGGCACTTCATGAACAGCCTGAATTCAATTAAGTTCAGAAGAAGATCATGAGGGCAGTCAGGCGCATAGCGAAGAGGATTATCATATTCATCCTGGTTTTACTGGTTATATATCTTCTGATCAGCAATATTGAACTGATCAGGGATCTGGCCGTAAGAGAAAAGATCGGTGTCGTGATAGACGCAGATGCGGCGAACGGGGGTGATGACCTGCTTGCCATATGGCGGATCATGATCGCAGAGGAAATTGAGGTCAGGGGACTATTCTCCTCGCAGTGGAGACTTGCAGACCTGGACAATGACAGTACCGTAAAATCGAACCAGCTGCTTCACAGTTACATTCTCAGCCACTTCCGGAAAAGCCGTATACCCCGGTCCCCCGGCAGCGAACTTCCCCTGGCATATAGCGGAGAGAAAAGCGGGAAAGAAAATGAGGCCTCTGCTTCCCTCATCAAATTGGCTGAGGGACTTCCCTACGGTCAGAAACTTGATGTACTCTGCCTGGGATCCGCAACCAACCTTGCCGCTGCCATACTTGCACGGCCTGATATTTCAGACAGGATCGTTTGTCATATACAGGGACCACAATACAATCCTTCAAGACGGGCATGGAACAAGAACGACCCGGTGAGCAGGCTTGACCTGGATGCCATGAACATTCTTTTAAATTCAGAGAAACTGGAAGTTCACCTGCTCCCTGCAAACGTTGCATCGGAAATGATCGTTGAGAAAACATCCATCCGGGATGCAATGGACAGGAAAGACAGCCTTATGCAGTTCATCAGCAGGATCTGCCTGGAGACCGGACCGGATAATGACACTCTTTTCTGCGGCAGCCTGGCACTTGCCGAAGCATTCCTGAACCCGGATATGGTGACCCTGAAGCAGCTGATCACGCCGCCTGAAAACAGTCAGAGAAAGATCTATGTCTTTACAAAGATAGACGCCGAACGGATGCAGAAGGATCTGCTGAAATGGATTGATAGATCGGGCGGTAATAGCCGGGAGTGAAGAACAATGGGTCCGGGATTGGCAGGGAAAGCCAATTCGATTAGTTTTATGTGGTATAACACAAAGATCAGATTGTATGGAATACATACCGGCTACTGACAGGTACGGGCAGATGCAATACAGAAGGTGCGGGCGAAGCGGCCTCATGCTTCCTGCCATTTCCCTGGGACTCTGGCATAATTTCGGACATGACCCTGAAAAAACCCGGGAAATACTTTTCGCAGCATTCGATGCAGGGATTACACATTTTGACCTGGCCAATAATTACGGTCCCCCGCCCGGCTCGGCAGAAGTAAACTTCGGCAGGATACTGAAACGGCATTTTGCAGGCTATCGTGATGAACTGGTCATATCCACCAAGGCGGGTTACCTCATGTGGCCCGGGCCTTACGGGGATTTTGGATCACGGAAATACCTGCTTTCAAGCCTGAACCAGAGCCTGCGGCGAATGGGTACGGACCATGTTGATATATTCTATCATCACCGTCCCGATCCGGATACCCCGCTGGAAGAAACCATGATGGCACTTGACCAGGCGGTGCGCTCAGGAAAGGCCCTCTATGCAGGGATATCAAATTACCCTCCGGGAATGGCACGCGAAGCCTCCTCCATCCTGAAATCACTGGGGACGCCCTGCCTTATTCACCAGCCGAAGTATTCCATGCTGGTCCGGGAGCCGGAGAAGGATTTATTAGCTGTCCTCCAGGAAGAAGGAATAGGCTGCATCGCGTTTTCCCCACTTGCCCAGGGATTGCTGACTGACAGGTACCTGAAGGGAATACCGGGAGATTCCAGGGCTGCACAGGACCATTTCCTGAAGAAAAAATCGATCACACCGGAACTGCTCGGTAAAATTTCCAGGCTGAATGATCTGGCCTCCGGACGGAAACAAACCCTTGCCCAGATGTCCCTCTCCTGGCTGCTGAAGGATCCCCGGGTAACATCCGTTCTCATCGGGGCCAGCTCAGCCGGACAGCTGCACGATAATCTCGGCGCACTGCAGAATACCGGTTTCAGTAAAAAGGAACTCATGACAATAGAAGAAATACTACTGGATGAAAACTCGAAAAAATGAAGAAGTATAACTGGGGGATCATTGGAGCTGGATGTATTGCCGGGCAGTTTGCCGGGGACCTGGGCAGACTTCAGAACATCTATGCCGATTTCGGTT
>CBFDEE010000391.1:0-2272 GCA_965603745.1 uncultured Bacteroides sp.
AGATCTCAGCCTTACGGCACCCGTGGATCCGGGCTCCTACAAACTGCTGGTTTCTTTCGGTTCAACCGTACTCTTACCGGGCATAAACGGTGCCCCTGCCGGGCTGGAAGTCATTCCGTACCGGGAGACCGGTCTTGCGGGGAACCGGGTTCCTCCTCCTGCGTTCCGGCAATGCGCCAGGTCCACAGTGAATTCAGGAAAAAGTTAATGAAGGTTCCCAGGGCGATCCCTGCCAGGTTGGCAAGCAGGTCATAGATACCGAGGACATTGGCCAGTAACAGCAACACAAGGTAGTTTACGATTCCCGCCACAGCTGTGACCAGATGGTAGCGGAGTATCCTTCCCCCGAATCCGACCTTTGTATCACGCCTTCGGAATGTCCATGCATTGTTCAGAAAAAAATTGGTCAGGATGGATATTTCGATGGCCATAGGGGAAGCGAATTCAATCCGGATCCCTGCGTAGCGTGTAAACACGAAAAAACAGCCCATGTTTACGATTACCCCTGATCCGCCGACCACGGCAAACTTGATGAACTCCTTTATCTTTTCCGGGCGGATCCCCAGGAAACGGAGAAGTCTCATGAACAGCGGGTATATGAAGTTTGACCGGTAATCCATCTCAGGCTCAGTAGCTTAGTCCACAGTCCCCTATCGGCTGCCCCGGAGGCGGCTCCAGGGGAGTTTCGTGCTCGAACTTATCAGGGTGTTCATTAAAGTAGGAGATCTGTTTTAGGGCATATTCATAATGCGGCTCCAGCTGCTCATCCCTTATGTATTCCAGCTGTCCGCTGATCCAGAGCGCAAGCTCGTCGATCTTTTTATGAGCGATGGCCCGAGCCTGTGTGGTGGCGGACCGGTCCGATGCCAGCTGCATGAGATGGTGCAGGACAAGATTATCGACCACCCTCTGTATCTCACCAAGGTATGGTTCATCGTAGACCGTCTGCCAGCTGTTGAAAACAAGCTTATCAATCACTACATGCAGGCCGGGCTGCTGGGGATCGACAGCATGGTTTGTGACCAGGCGTGAGGCCCGCTGGGGATGCAGCAGCAAGGCGATGGTGCGGTCCGCCGCTGCTTCGGCTGCAGACAGGGGATCAAAGGTGAGTCCCGTGCGGGACCTGAAATTCTCCCTGTCCCGGCCGTAACCCATGGGTTTGGGCGGGATCTTAGCCAGGATCTCTTTCGGGATGGCAAGAAACTCGGGTGCCAGGGTTTCCATGATCGTTTCCAGGCATTCCGCCTGTGCTTCCGGGCTTACCATTACAAGCTGCAGGTCCTCGCCCCTGAGGGCATAATTGTATTCGAGTCCCCCGACAGATTTAACCGCGGCTTCCAGCTGGTAGCGGTGGAGCATGTAAGCGGGGACCAGCACATCCTCCAGTTCCGAATACGGAGTACCCGGCCGGATGCTTTTTTCCGAAAAGTTATCCAGTATCCTCATGCGCAGTTCGATCATCCTCTCAAGCTCCGCACAGGCATTATCCCCGTTATCCCACAGGTGGGTGTACGGATGTGCCGAACCCTCGGGCCGGGCATCCTGGTCGGATAGAAAACGGAGTCCCCCGTCACGTGCAGCCTCCAGTATTCCCTGCAGGGCTTTTTCCTCGTTTGTCCCCTCCGGGAAATCCTGGTATCCGTAAGCCACGAATACTTTGTCCCACTCCCCTATTCCCACGCCATATGCATCCGAAAGGCTTATCTTGCCGTCCTTCATGGTGACCAGGGGATGCGGATAATCCATAACCGAGGATAATCCGTCCGCCGAAGCAATGTAATTATGCTGGAATCCAAGTGTATGTCCCACTTCATGGGCAGAAAGCTGCCTCAGGCGGGCCAGGGCCATTTCCTCCATTGCTGAAGATATTCCCTCCGCGGCCGAAGTTCCTTCTTCCCCTTCCCCGTAAGGTGAAAGAATGGCTTCTGCGATCATATAATCCTGCCTGACCCGCTGGGAACCGAGACTGACGTGGCCTTTCAGTATTTCACCAGTGCGCGGGTCCGTCACCGAATTGCCGTAGGACCATCCCCTCGTCGAGCGGTGCACCCACTGGATTACGTTGTAGCGGATATCGAGCGGATCGATCCCCGGGGGAAGCATTTTCACCTGGAAGGCATCCCTGTAACCGATGGCTTCAAAGGCTTCGTTCCACCAGGATGCTCCCTCGAGAAGCGCGCTGCGTACAGGTTCCGGTGTTCCCGGATCCAGGTAGTATACAATGGGTTCTACGGCCTCGCTGACATCGGCAGAAGGATCCTTCTTTTCCAGC
>CBFDEE010000392.1:0-2237 GCA_965603745.1 uncultured Bacteroides sp.
ACTTTAAATGCCATTAATCCGTCCGGTAATATGAATGAAAAAAAATCGGATGACCATCTGTTGATCGTATGGACGAGCGGTGATCCGGAAGTGGCCCATAATATGGTCTTCATGTATGCATTCAATGCACAGAAAAACGGCTGGTGGGACCAGGTTACCCTCCTTGTCTGGGGACCCTCGTCCAAACTGAGCAGCGAGAATACAGAAATACAGGAATCGCTGAAAAAAATGAAGGACCAGGGTGTGGAACTGCTCGCATGTAAAGGCTGCGCGGATCGGTACGGGGTGAGTGCCAAACTGGAAGAGCTGGGTATAGAGGTGAAATATACAGGCACCTACCTGAGCGATTTCATTAAATCCGATAAAAAAGTCATTACTTTCTGATTATACTGACATTTGTTTAACCTAAGGCCTGGTTCCAAATTTAAGAGTATTAGAATGATTCAGATCTTTTTCAATTACCTGCTTTCGGCATTCCGGAATATTGTCAAGAACAAGGTGTTTTCCATTCTTAACCTCCTGGGACTATCGGTCGGGATTGCCGCATGTCTTTTACTGCTACAGTATGTTTTCTATGAAAACAGTTACGATAAATTCCATGAGCACAGCGAGGATATTTACCGCATTAGGTACGATGGTTACCGAAACGGAAACTTGATGTTTGCATGCGCCGCCGCCGTGCCGGCTGTCGGTCCGGCAATGAAGGATAATTTTCCTGAAGTACTTGAATATTCCTGGGCCTTTCCCTTTGACGGGATCATCACAACCGTTGAGAACATATCCTTCCGGGAAAGAAAAATGCAGGTTGCAACTCCTTCATTCCTTAAAATGTTTAACTGGGATATCGTCCTCGGGGACACCTCATCCCTTAGCGAACCCTATACAGCTATTATGACCGAATCAACTGCCCATAAATATTTTGGTGACAAAGATCCTATTGGACAGGAGATTACTTTCTGGGGAGATATTACCTGCGAGATAAGGGGGGTGATAAGGGACGTGCCCGATAATTCCCATATTAAATTCACGGTCCTTGTTTCGGCTGAAACCCTTCACCAGGAAACGGATAACCAGAGCCGGACTGCCTGGGGCTGGTATGATTTTAATACTTATATCCTGCTTGATGGCAATGCTGATCCTCTTGAATTCCAGAACAAATTCGCAGAGTGGCTTGCGGAAGAACGAAAAGAAGAATGGGAAGAATACAACGGGTGGCAGGAATTTATCCTTCAGCCCGTCGAGGACATTCATCTTCATTCGGACCTGTTGCAGGAGTCTGAACCAGATGAGAATGGTGACGGAGATGCCGTTTTTATACTGTCGCTGATTGCCCTGGCCGTTCTTGTTATCGCCTGGGTTAATTACATCAACATGAGCAGCAGCCGGGCTCTTGACAGGGCAAGGGAAGTAGGCATCCGCAAGGTTGCGGGGGCTCACCGGCGGCAACTTATACGGCAGTTCCTTACCGAGGCCTTACTGATGAACGTCCTGGCAGCCGGAGTTTCAATTCTTATCGTGGCTATTGTTCTTCCTTATTTTAACCAGCTTACCGGCAGGAGTCTGACCATGTCGCTTTTCAAAGAACCGTTTTTCTGGGCGGGACTGGGGACCTTATTCCTGGCGGGAGCAGCATTGTCGGGACTTTACCCCGCTTTCATCCTGTCCTCATTCAAACCCGTTGCTGTGCTTAAGGGTAAATTCAGTGATTCGGGGAAGGGATATATTCTCCGGAAAATCCTGGTTGTTTTCCAGTTTACCGCTTCCGTTGCTTTCATCGCGGGAACCCTGCTGGTATATTCCCAACTGAGATATATGCGAAACCAGGACCTCGGGGTTAATATTTCCCAGACCCTGGTACTTAAAGGCCCCGGCGTGGGCATTGATACCACCTTCGAGGAACAGTTCAGGACATTTAAAAACGAGATCAACTCCATTGCAGGGATCGATCACCTTACTGCGTCCACAAATGTTCCGGGTGACGAGATCTTCTGGGCCAGCAGCATACGCAGAACGGATGAAGAACAGGGCAGGGGTGTTATGTATAAGATCGGGATGGACGAAGATTACATTCCGGCCTTCGACATTGAATTGATAGCCGGGCGGAATTTTTCTTCTGATTACGGGACCGAAGACCTGGCCGTTATTGTCAATCTCAAGACCGTTGAATTCCTCGGGTACGATTCCCCCGAGGACGCTTTAGAGCAAAAAGTCGACATTGACGGAGAGGAGCGGCATAT
>CBFDEE010000393.1:0-2233 GCA_965603745.1 uncultured Bacteroides sp.
AAAGAAATTGGCAAATACCAGCTGCGGATGGTTAAAAAGTATACAAGCAGGCAGGTGGTTTCGTGAGATCTTAATCCGGACTGGCAATCTGGATCAGATCGTATTTCAGGAGCAGGTTGTACCAGGACAGGATCTTCTTGATATCAGACATGTAGACACGTTCCCTGTCGTATTCGGGGAGGACGGCGCCGAAATACTCCTTCAGCTCATCTGCTCCGGATTTTGGTGAAATGGTTTCTTTCCCGTTCTCATATTTATGGATGGCAGCAATCACTTCCTCCAGCTGAACCTCTTCATCTTCCGTATAAACGGCAATATCTTCCAGTGAACTGACTTTCATCGTTGCGAAGGCCTGCATACGCTTACCCGTTTCTATGGATTCCACGATTATACCGTTTCGTCCCTGTGAAACAAATCTGAACAGTCCCCCGTGACCGGATATCGCCATAAGGTCTTTGAGATAGCTTTCCTTTTCCTCTGCTTTGGAATCAGATTCTTGCGTGCTTTTCTCCTCTCCTGCCTTTGATTCATCCAGTTTTGCTGCAGGTTTGGTCCCTGCCGCTTTCTTTTCCTCCCGCTTTTCATCTGTTCCGGGATTTGCAGGTTTCTTCTCTGTTTTTTTTGCTGCCATTGTTCTTGTTATATCATGTTCTTACGAAAATTCTGCCGAACAGGTTATCGCATTCCGCGTTCTTTTTTGATTTTATCGTATGCATCCTTCACTTTCCGGAATTTCTCCCCTGCTGCCTTCCTGACATCGTCTCCCAGGTAAGCAACTTTATCGGGATGATATTTGTTGGCCATCCGGCGGTATGCCTTTTTCACTTCTTCATCGCTGACCGATTTTTTAATTTCCAGGATCTTATAGGCCGAATCAACATCCTCGAAGAACATATTCCGGATGGATTCCATGTCCGCCTCCGAAATACCCAGGTATCCGGCAATCTGCTCAATGACCCTGACTTCTTCCGGATGTACCTTCCCGTCTGCCTGTGAAACACCAAACAGGAAGTGGAGCAGCTGCAGCCGTGAAGCCTTGTCCAGGCGCTGCCTGATCTGGATGCTCACTTCCTTCAGGGGGATCTGCTGTTTCAGCAGGTCACGCAAATAAAGCATGGCCTCCCGGGAAGCTGCCGGACCGAAACTCTGGTTAAAATAATTACGGACATAATCCAGTTCTGATTGCATCACCTGCCCGTCTGCTTTCATTACGGCCGCTACGAGGACCAGCAGGCTCATGGTGAAATCTCCGTGGGTTGTTCCGGTAAAGATCCTTTGCCGGGGACCGCCTTCCCGGTTGTCGAACATGGATCCGACGACGAAACCCAGAACTCCGCCGATGGGACCACCAAGTGCCCAGCCCAGTCCCCCTCCTACCCATTTGCCATATTTACCCATCTGTCGAAAATTATTGAGATTCAAAGATAGTTTTTGTGATCAAATTTCATTCCATCATTACCTGTCCACAGATAATCGTTCCCTGATCATGCGGTCAGCATCCAGAACCTGTGGTATAATGAACTTGTTTTCATCGTTTTGTATCCTGATGTCTGCCAGTTTGACCGCTTCCCCGGGATCGATCTGGCTGGCCAGTCTCGCAAGTACTTCCCTCCTGCTGATTCCGTCCCGCTTGATAATCCTGGCAATCCTGGTTTCTTCACTGGCCATGACGAGGATATTAAGGTCCATTTCTTTCCAGGCTCCCGATTCGAAAAGCAGTGCAGCCTCTTCAACGACGTAGGGGCCCGCCTGCTTTTTAAGCCATTGCCTGAAATCCTCCCTAACTTTCGGATGCACCAGCCCGTTTACATATGAACGTGCCCCGGAGTCGGAAAATATCCTGTCCGCAAGGTATTTCCGGTCAAGTCCTGAATTCCGGAATGTCCTTTCCCCGAATTCCTTCGTAAGCTCCTTCCTGATACCCGGGTCTTCGGCTATGATCTTCTTTGCCTCGGTGTCAGCATCATATACAGGGATATCCAGTTTGCTGAAGATCTTGCACACAAGTGATTTGCCGGAACCTATCCCGCCCGTGACGCCGACCTTATACATCATTTTTCAAGGATATATTCAACACTTTTCGGGGTATAGTTAAGAGCCTGGATATATTCAGGCACCCTGACCAGGTTTACCTGCAGTTTGCTGCCCAGCATGGTGCCTGCTTCCGCATAATCCACCACGGCCCTGAAAAGGTGCTCGTTCAGGGTTTCATATGCACTCAGTCCCACCTGGC
>CBFDEE010000394.1:0-2220 GCA_965603745.1 uncultured Bacteroides sp.
CCAACAAGTACCTGATCGACGCCGACAGCTGTACCTACGTCCTTAATGGGAAATGCGGGGTATGCGTCAAATTCTGTCCCGTGGAAAACTGCATCAACCTCGATGAAAAGGATGAGACGGTTGATGTCACAGTTGGCAACATCATTGTAGCAACCGGATTCCAGACCTTTGACCCCAAAAGGGCAGAACAGTACGGATACGGAAAATACCCGAATGTTGTCACCTCCCTTGAATTTGAAAGGCTGGTTAATGCTGCCGGACCCACCGGCGGATTCATAAGGTCGAGGACACAGGACAAGAAAGGCAACTGGATCTTTACCGAAGAGGGGACCGAGCCCAAGAGCGTGGCCCTGATCCACTGTATCGGCAGCCGTGACCAGAATTATAACAAATACTGCTCCAGGGTTTGCTGCATGTATTCCCTGAAACTGGCACACCTGGTCAAGGAAAAGATTCCGAAAGCAGAGGTTTATGAATTCTACATCGACATGCGCGCATTCGGAAAGGGATACGAAGAATTCTCCGAGCGAATCAAGGAAGAGGGCGTTCACATGATCCGGGGCCGGACGGCGAAAGTGGAAGAGAAGGACGGCCAGCTGATGGTGCGCAGTGAAGAGATATATGAAGAGAGAATACTTGAAACCAAGGTGGACATGGTGGTGTTGTCTGTGGGACTGGAAGCCAGGGCCGATTCCGCCGATGTTGCGAACATGCTGGGAATTGACCGGGGAGAAGAAGGATGGTTCGTTGAAAGCAACTACCTGAGCGAACCGACATCCACCTTCAGCGGCGGCATTGCCATCGCAGGTGCATGCCAGGGACCAAAAGACATACCGGATACGGTGGCCCAGGGTTCCGCGGCAGCTGCCCGAGTGCTTCAGACCATACTGAAAGGCAAGATCAAGCTGGGGATCAAAGATCTCCCGCCGGAAAAGATCATTGAGAATGCCCGTCAAATTTCACCCTTAAAGATGGAGGTTGAATCATGAGCACAAGAATAGATCCTGACTTCAGTAAAAATATGGCAGCCTATGGAAAGGCTGACTGGAACGAATGTTTCCACTGCGGAAACTGCTCCGCCATCTGTCCCCTGACAGAGGACGGCTTCCTCTTCCCCCGGAAGGGAATCCGTGCCATGCAGATGGGACTGAAAGAGCAGCTGAAAGGCTATGTTGACCCATGGCTCTGCTACTACTGCGGGGAATGTACTGACACCTGCCCGAGAGATGCCAACCCGGGCGAGATGATGATGACACTGCGAAGGTGGCTGACGGCTGCTTATGACTGGACCGGCCTATCGGGACTGCTGTACCGTTCCTTCAGGGCACACCTGACCGTAATGATCATCCTGTTCCTCGGGGTTATAGCAGCCTTCATAGGGTTTGCGGATTTCAGTATCCCTGTGAACAGCGAGGGACTGGTAGAGATCAATTCGTTTGCACCGGCTCACCTGATAGCATCGATAGACCATGTCCTGCTATTAACACTGATGTTCTTCCTGGTAACGAACATGCTGAATATGTTCATCAGGGTGATCATCAAGGATAAAAGCGTAAGGGTTCCGATATACCTGTACTTCGTTAAAGTCTGGGATGCCATTTTCCATTTCGGCACCCAGTGGCGTTTTGCAAAATGCGAGGAAAAGAGGATGTACTGGTTACTGCACTGGTTCCTGATGAGTTCCTATATTATGATGTTCATTTTCATCATATTCTTCCTGGAGTGGTTCCAGACCGATATTGTACATCCATGGTGGCATCCCCAGCGGTTACTCGGGTACTACATTACGGCGGGGATCTGCATCAGTTGTGTATATTTCGTGTGGAACAGGATCAAGCAGAAGAAGACGATATTCAAATTCTCACATCATTCGGATTACATCTTCCCGATACTGCTGTTCCTGATTGCATTCACCGGTATACTGATACATATCTTCAGGCTCCAGGGTATGCCCCAGGCCGCTTATGTATCCTATATGCTGCACCTTGCCGTCGAGGTTCCGATGGTCTGTACCTTCGTTGCCTTCTCAAAATGGTCCCACCTCGCCTACAGGCCCCTGGGACTCTATTTCGCGAACCTGAAAAAGGCAGCCCTGCAAAAACAATATAAAACGCAGTTAGCTCCGGCTACATAAAACTGATTCACAATGGAAGAAAAAAGAATAGGCGTATATGTTTGCTGGTGCGGCACCAACATCGCTAAGATGGTTGATGTTGAGGG
>CBFDEE010000395.1:0-2185 GCA_965603745.1 uncultured Bacteroides sp.
GTGACGGTATATTCCGATTCGAAATATGTATGTGAAGCGATCAACCAGAAATGGCTGTTCGACTGGGAGAGAAAAGGATTTAAAAAGAAAAAAAACCCGGATCTCTGGAGGAGATTCCTGCCGCTTTTCCGCAGGCATGATGTTAAACTGAACTGGATAAAGGGACATAATAACATTCCCGAGAATGAACGTTGCGACCAGTTGGCAGTTGAGGCATCGAGACTGTCAGATCTGCCGGCAGATGAGGGCTATGAAACGGAGGAAAATACTTTGTTTGATTAAACACTCCGGGTCTTTTTTTTTTATTATTTTGTGTAACTGATCATCCGGATTTTGAAACAGACCACTACATCCGTTCTGCAGTTTAAAGGCAGACTCACTTTTGAAAAGATCGGGATCCTGCTGAATGATCTCAAAAACAGAAAAGAATCCCTCGGCATCAGTCCGATCCTGTATAAGAAGCTTCTGACCCTGATGATAGAAATCCTGGAGAATATCCTTAAATATTCAGATCATTACCAGGATTTCATAATCGATCGCCCTGAGTTCCTTCCCGAATTCGAACTGAACTTCGATGAGGTTGGATTCATGATTGTTGCAAGAAATCCGGTCCGTAATGAGGATAAGAAGGTGATAGCGGACAAGATCGAGAAGATAAACACCTCCAGTGAAGAGGAACTCAGGAAAGTTTACAGGGAAACCATCACCAACGGTATATTTACAGAGAAGGGAGGCGCGGGACTTGGATTCATTGAAATGGCTAAAACCACATCACGGGATCTGGAATTTTCATTCCGGCCTGCTTCCGACGGTTACTCAGTTTATGAATTAATCCTCCATATTAACCATATTGACAATAATTACCATGGATAATTTAATCATTCCCGCAACAGACTATACTCCCCGGGTAACCTTCCTGGCTGAAACC
This sequence comes from uncultured Bacteroides sp., assembly GCA_965603745.1. Classification (GTDB taxonomy): domain Bacteria; phylum Bacteroidota; class Bacteroidia; order Bacteroidales; family SM23-62; genus SM23-62. The sequence goes on from CBFDEE010000395.1 coordinate 929, forward strand.
GGGCATCTTGAAGTATCGGGGGTCTCACGGCCTGAAGATGTTGCGGGATTCTATGAAGAACTTCTTGAATGGCTGGGAACATTTGAAGATACCATACTGAAATCCGGACACCGGTACGAGGTCCAGGACCTCTGTTTCAGTTTTAAAATGTCGTATTTCAATTCATCATCCTCGAAGTTTTTTATCCAGATGCTACGCCATATTAAAAACCTGATTGACTATGGCATCGACATCAAGATCGACTGGTACTACGAGGAGGGGGATGAAAAGATGATGGAAGACGGGGAAGACCTGGCCGAGTCCGTCGAACTTGAGTTCAATTATATTGAACTGGAGGATTGATTGTACTCATCCGTACAAGGGTGTACAGAAACGGACATAATGCCGGACAGCAAAAAATATCCCTAAAATATAAACTGCAGATAATCAATGATGTAAACATACTGGCATAATATATGATTCCCTTTGCCGGGGAATGGGTATGTTTAAAAATTATCTGATAATCGCTTTCAGGAACCTTGTAAAGTACAGGGTCCACTCCATAGTCAACATTCTGGGTTTATCCGTCGGTATTGCCATCAGCGTCCTGATACTGATCCTGGTTCACGATGAAATGAGTTATGACAGGTATAATGAGAACTGGAAGAGGATATACAGGGTTAACAGGATCGCAGAGGTGGACGGAAATCTTATGGACGGAGCCTTTACTCCTGTTGCACTCAGAGAGAAAGTGATCTCTGAAATACCGCAGGTGGAACAGGCTGTGCGCCTGCTTAAAGGGAGCCATAAAAGGGTTTCGTACGGCAATATCCACCTGTCCGCTGAAGAATTCTATTACACGGATGATTCGTATTTCTCGGTATTCAGTATTCCGCTTATCACAGGAGATCCGGAAACTGTGCTTCAGGATGAATACACCATTGTACTGACAGAAAGTACCGCTGCAAAATACTTCCACGATGAAGATCCCATCGGGAAGATCCTTGCACTTGACAACGGATGGAAGTTCAAGGTGACAGGAATCTGCCAGGATGTCCCCTATAATTCCCATTATCATTTTGATTACCTGGCATCCCTGAACGGAGTACTTAAGGACTATGAAAAAGAAAGCTGGCTCGCTGAGATTGTCAGTACCTATATCCTTGCGGCAGACGATGATTCGCAAGGGATCATTGAATCCAATTTTCCGGGAATGGTCCGGAAATATGTCATGGCTGACCTGGGAACATACATAGGAGATGATGCCAGATCGTTCAG
>CBFDEE010000396.1:0-2180 GCA_965603745.1 uncultured Bacteroides sp.
GGCCTGGTAGTCATAGCGCTCACCCTGTGTGCTTCCGACAAGAGAGGGGTCGGGGATCCGGTCAAAGTACGGCCGGGAGAGCATCAGCTTCTTCAGGTATTGCATCTGTCCCGCTCCGGGAGCATGCATGGCATCGTTCCAGTAATCCCTGGCACCGTAAGCCGGTCTCTCATCTTCCGGCTTATAGAATTGCATGATCGCGTTGTGTCCGTAGGTAAACCCGGCACATCCCGCAAAGACAGACCAGTATGCATAGCGGCGTACATCCTTGTCGGTCCAGTAAGGCTCGGTCGTATCATGGAGTCCCTGGGGAATCCCTTCGTATGAAGGTTCGCCGTCAAGAGTCGGTTTCACGGGGGTTTTCGAATAATCATCCGCAGCGTATCTCCAGTTGTCCTCCCCGTAGCAGAGTTCCGTATCGTCCTGGTCATATCGCCGGTGCCCAGACTGGAACATATTGAAGTCAAGCCAGGGTTCTTCATGGAACCACCAGGAGGATTGCATCCGGCCTCTGGGGTGGAATGTGATCAGGTGCTTGGGATCCTGCGCCCTGAGCGTATTGCCGATAAGCTTCCAGGTTTCAGTGGCATTATCTCCCGGTGTGTCCCCCCCGTTCAGCCATATGATATTATCGCGGTTCCCGTAACGCCCGGCCAGAAAGGAAGCATAAGCCTCCGCCTGTTCCATACTTACATGTCCGCCCTTTACATTGGAGCCCCAGACCGGGACCAGAGCCATGTGCAGCCCTTTCTGTGATGCCAGGTCAACGACAAAATCAACATGATCCCAGTAATCGTACTGCTCCGGGTCGCTTATCAGGTTGCCTTCGGTCTGCACTGGCATTGCAGTGTTTCTCCCAACCAGCGCAGAATCGCCATAGAAATTGCAGGCAGAAAGGGTATGAAGAACCATTGCCTGGATAACATTAAAACCTTTATCGGCCCTGTCCTGCAGGTAGGTTTCGGCTTCTTCCCGGCTCAGTTTCGTAAACAGCAGCCACCCGGTATCCCCCAGCCAGAAAAAGGGATTCCCTTCGCTATCCTCGAAGAACCGGTTGTTTTCAGACAGCTGCAGGGGAAGGATCTCATCCTGATACCCTTTTTGAGTACAGGATATTGACAGGATCAGGGGTAGTGTAATGAGGATCAATGCTTTCTTCATAATAATAGTTTTTATATTAATCTATTGATAACCAGAGGACAAGAGGCCTGTCTGCGGGTTTTTCAAGTTGCAGAACGCTTCCCGTCTGTATATCCACGGCATCTCCTAGGATTTCTCCGGTCTCCGGGTCAATCCATGATATCTTTGCGGGTGAGCTGAATGCGGCCAGGTCTAATTCAAGGCTCTGTCCCCTGTCTGTATACAGTATCATTTCGCCACCCGGGTTCAACAGGCAATGATCACACATCGAAGCCAGGGAATAAAGGACAGTCTGTTCTGCGGGAGAGCCGGTAAGACCGGGTTGGGACTTCCCTCCTGTTGCCGGATGCATGGTGGAAGCATCCTCGAGGAAACCCCCGGGCAGTCCGGAAGGAAGCCGGGGCAGTGATCCCCCGGCCATCATTACTGCCCATCCGAATCCTGCGGAAGCAGGCTCCGAACAGATCACCGCTTTGCCCGGAAAAGCCTGCCTGTATTCATTCACCGCGCGGTATACCTGCCCGAATGAACGCTCCCCGGGCGGTATTTTCCTGGCATGCTGCCGTGGCGCCATGTGTTTCCCACCTTCGGGTGCATACAGCGAACCGTCCTCCCGGTATGCCCAGTAACGGATATCAATGATATCGACCACAGCGGATCGGGCGGGATCATCCAGGATAGCATCCTGCACATCTTTTGTTGCGCTCAGTGCGACAAGGGCATCTTTCCCGGTCTCCTGCTCCCATTCACGGATCACGTCGAGCCAGAATTGCATGAAGTGAAGGGGACCCGTATATTCGGCACTGAGGAGCTGGATCACATTGGTGTTCCCGGAAAAGTTTTCCAGGCATTTGCGAATATAGTCCCTGTGCAATTCCTTCCTTGCGGGATGCAGAGTGTCGTAGAACTGCGCATCCATGAATATGCGTTTATCACCGGCATAATTCGGGGGCTCCGGGAATCCCGTGGAATTTATGTTATTGGCAGTCCGCCAGGGAAAGTCTGCATAATGCGCCCCTGCCTCCAGGATGTTGTGCTGG
>CBFDEE010000397.1:0-2108 GCA_965603745.1 uncultured Bacteroides sp.
TTGTGATTAATGCAACGGGTGTTTTCGCGGACAATATCCTGAAGATGGATAAACCCGGGGCGACAAGCCTTATTAGACCGAGCCAGGGGATACACCTGATCCTGGATCAGGATTTCCTGAAAGGGCACCATGCCATTATGGTCCCCCATACAAGCGACGGGCGGGTGATGTTCGCAGTCCCCTGGTACAACCGGGTGGTTCTAGGCACTACTGATACACTCGTTGATAAAGCTTCCCTTGAACCGGAGGCCCTGGAAGAGGAGATCGATTTCGTACTTGGGACCGCCGGACAATACCTGGAGAAAAAACCGGAGCGGAACGATGTGCTGTCCTCGTTTGCGGGACTGCGGCCCCTTGCGGCTCCTGAAAGCGAAGGGAAATCTACTAAAGAGATCTCCAGGCATCACAAGGTAATGGTATCACCGTCCGGGCTGATTTCGGTTATCGGCGGAAAATGGACAACATACAGGAAAATGGCCGAAGATGCCGTGGATTACGCCATAATGGTGGGAGAGCTTCCTGAACATCAGTGTGTTTCCCGTGATATCAAAATACACGGGTATACATCGGGACCCGGTGACGGGATAAATCCCATGAGCGTATACGGCAGCGAACAGGATATGGTCGAGAAACTGGAAATCCCGGAACAGGAGAACAGGGATGAAGGATCCGGGAACCGGTCCCCCGGCAGCGAAAATATCTGGCTGAGCGAATCCCTCGGGATAATGAAGGCACAGGTTATCTGGGCAGCCCGGAATGAAATGGCGCGCACCCTGGAGGATGTACTCGCAAGAAGGACCCGCGCCCTGTTCCTCGATGCCCGCCTGAGTATGGACATTGCCCCGGAAGCGGCCGGATTGCTGGCTGCTGAATTGGACAGGGACAGCGGCTGGATAAATCGACAGGTCAGCCAGTACCTGGAACTGGCAAAGAAATACCTTGTAAATAATTAAATACCGCATGGCAACTTTTCAGTTGAAACAATGTCTTTAATAACAGGTATGCACCGTATGGTCAAATGAACCGCTTTCACTGTCTCAACATACTGCTTTTACTGAGCCTTGTGCAGGCACATACCAGCCTTAATGCCCAGAAAACGGTGGTCCACGGCGTGGTACTCGATGAGAACAGTGAGCCCATGCCCTTTGTCAATGTGGCTTTCAAACACAGCACCGTAGGTACCATTACCGATATGGACGGCACCTATTATATCGAAACGATGAAACCCACGGATACACTTGTCGCTTCCAGTATGGGCTATGGCCGGGTATCTTGTCCCGTACGAAAATACCGGGAACAGAAAATTGACTTCAGCCTGGCACAGATATCCCTGGAAATTGAAGAAGTGACGGTGAGGCCCGGGGAGAATCCTGCATTTGCCATTCTCAGGAATATTTACGAGCGTAAAAAGATCAACAACCCGTATCGTTTTGATTCATACCAGTACCGTTCATACAATAAATTCCGTCTGGATCTGAACAATATCGAAGAAGAGTTCAAAGAGAGGATGCTGATCAGGCAGTTTGAATTTGTATTCGAACATGTGGATTCATCCGAAACATTCGGTAAGAACTATCTCCCCATCCTGATGCTCGAATCTGTCGCCAGGTATTATTATCAAAGGTCTCCCGCCGTGGAGAAAGAGGTGATCGAGGCATTCCGGATCTCCGGTGATATGAACAGCACGATCTCACAATTTTCAGGCCGGATGTACCAGCGGCTGAACATTTACGATAATTTCATGCAATTGTTTGAACCGGGATTTGTCAGTCCCATCGCAGATTTCGGGAAATTATACTATAAATACCACCTGGAAGACAGTGCCACGATTGACGATTCCTGGTGTTACCAGGTCGCTTTTCAGCCCAAACGGAAAATGGAACGCACCTTTTACGGGTACTTCTGGGTGGCGGACACCTCCTGGGCAATAAAAAAGGTCCAGCTCAGGGTTTCCGCGGATGTCAACATCAATTATATGAATGACCTGGTGGCGATCAATGAATATCAGAAGATAAACGATACCACCTGGTTCCTGAAAAGTGAGGAGATGCTGATCGATTTTAACCTGACGGATAAATCCTACGGTTTTTTCGGGAGGAAATTTTCCA
>CBFDEE010000398.1:0-2105 GCA_965603745.1 uncultured Bacteroides sp.
ATGCAATCAGACGAGTCCGGTGAAGTTGAATACTGGAAAGCCCCGCTTGATGGAATGGGTGAACCCGAACAGCTTTCCTCCGGCAGCACTATCCTCATGAATTCCGGTAAGCCTTCGCCGGACGGAAAGTACATTGCCTGGTCTGACAAGGACCTCATTTTCTGGCTGCTGGATGTGGAACGTAAAACAAAAAGGGCCATTGATACGGGACACGTAGACGGGATAGGCTCCTTCAACTGGTCGCCTGACAGTAAATGGATTGCCTACGAGATCACGGACAGGAACCAGAATATCCGGATCAAACTGCAAAATATCCGAACCGGGAAGTCGAAATTTATCACCACAGACCGGCTCGACAGCAGGCGCCCGGCCTGGCACCCTGAAGGAAAATGGCTGTACTTCTGCTCCGACCGTGAATTCAGACCACGCACCGGTGTATGGGGACCGAGACAGCCGGAGCCTTACTACGACCGTACAAGGAAGATCTATATGCTGGCCCTGCAGGAGGAGCATGAATGGCCTTTCCTGTAACCAAACGAACTGATGTATAAGGACAAGGATGAGAATAAAAAGAAGGATGAAGAAGAAAACGGAAAGAAAAAGGATAAGGACGATGGCGATAAGGATAAGGTCGAGGACCTTGAGATCGATCTTGAGGGACTCGAATCCAGGCTTTACGAGGTGCCCATCCCGTCAGGGAACTATAATAACCTTTCACTCACAAAGACCCACCTTTACTATACGGATTACGTGCGCGGTGCGGAAAAATCAGAAACCGTCCTGAAATCACTGAAAATAACTAACGAGGACCCGAAGCCCAAGGATGTGCTAACCGGGATAAGGGGATACGAACTTACTGCTGACGGTAAGAAGGTTTCCGTCAGGAAAGGCAGTGATTTTTATGTCTTCGACGCAAACGGTAACGAACCCGGGAAACTGGAGGAAAAAAAGGTCAAGCTGGACGGATGGAGCTTTATAGTTGACCCGGTGGAGGAATGGAAACAGATCTTTACCGATGCCTGGAGATCGGAACGCGATTATTTCTATGATCCGAACCTGCACGGGGTAGACTGGAAAGCCATTTACAACAGGCATCTTCCGCTGGTAGACCGCGTCACCGAGCGGGAAGAACTGAACAACCTGATATCACAGGTACTTGGTGAACTCTCTGCCCTGCATATTTTCGTAGGCGGCGGGGATATCAGGCGGGGGAAAAACGCCCCTCCATCCGCACTTGGTGCCAGGCTGGAAAAGGATGAAGCCGCAGGTGGTTTCAGGATCCGGCATATTTACCGTTCGGATCCGGATTACCCCGATGAAATGTCCCCGCTTGCCAGGGCGCACAGCAAGATCAGGGAAGGCGATGTAATTACCGCGATCAACGGGATCCTTGTAATGGAAGCCGAGCATCCTTCGGCACTCCTGATAAGGCTGAACCGTAAACAGGTCAGGCTGACCCTGAAGGATGCAGGTGGTAAAACCTACGATGAGATCGTCAAGCCCATTTCCGCTTACCAGGAGTCGGACCTCCGCTACAAGGAATGGGAATATACACGGAGACTGAAGGTCGATGAAGTCAGCGATGAACAGATCGGGTATGTCCACCTCAGGGCCATGGGCTCCAGGAATTTCACAGAGTTTATAAAGGGCTTTTACCCGGTTTTCAACCGTCCCGGGCTGATTATCGATGTACGGCATAACAGTGGCGGCAATATCGATGCATGGATACTGGAGAAACTAATGCGCAAGGCATGGATGTACTGGGCACCCAGGGCAGGACAGCAGACCTGGAACATGCATTATGCCTTCAGGGGCCATATGATCGTCCTGGTCAATGAAAGAACGGCATCTGACGGTGAGGCCTTTGCAGAGGGATTCCGGAGGCTCGGACTTGGCAAGATCATGGGCACCCGCACCTGGGGAGGCGAGATCTGGCTGAATGGATCCCTCACAGTCCTGGTTGACCGCGGAAATGCGACAGCAGCTATGTTTGGTGTATACGATGAAAAAGGCGACTGGTTGATCGAGGGACACGGGGTAGATCCTGATATCGTGGTGGACAACCTTCCGCACAGCACTTTTAATGGAGAAGATGCCCAGCTCGA
>CBFDEE010000399.1:0-2102 GCA_965603745.1 uncultured Bacteroides sp.
GCTATATTTTTAAAACACTGGCTGAATGTTCGAAACAGGGATTCCTGGTCATCGTGGAATATATGAAGATTGCCCTTCTTTTCCGGATCGAGGAATTGCTTCACCTGTGGTTTCAGATCGGTGATATTTTCAAATGCGCAGACATAATCTTTCCCCACTGCGCTCATGTCCGGGAGATTATCGTCCAAGAAGATGGTACGGTCGTTGAAAAAAACTTTATACATTTGCGGTATGGAGACTTCCAGGAGATTAGCCTCGTATTTACTACAAAGTAAAGCAATAATCATTGATCCTGCAAACCCCTTCACATGGGCCTCCGGATGGAGGTCACCGATCTACTGCGACAACCGTAAAACCCTTTCATACCCAGAGATCCGGACCTTCATCCGGGATGCATTCACCGAACAGATCAGGGATCGTTTCGGCACGGCGGATATAATTGCAGGCGTCGCCACCGGCGCCATCGCCCATGCAGCCCTGGTCGCCGATAACATGGGCCTGCCATTGCTGTATGTCAGGTCCTCGGAAAAATCCCACGGCATGGGGAACCGGATCGAGGGAGATGCAGGCGCCGGAAAAAAGGTGGTGATCATCGAGGACCTTATCTCTACCGGCGGCAGCAGCCTGAAAGCAGTATCCGCACTGGAGGAAGCCGGACTGGAAGTCCTGGGGATGACGGCCATTTTCACCTATGGCTTCCCGACAGCCGCTGAAAATTTCAGGAAAGCCGGGCTTACTCTTGACACCCTGGGCAACTACCATGACCTGATCGAAGAAGCGGCCGCAACAGGTTATATCCGCAGCGATGATCTAAACACCCTGGCGGACTGGCGTAAAGATCCGTCCGGATGGAAACCGGAGAATTAACAGGCAGTATGTTAAAAATCGAAAGCAGGATAGGGATCATAAAGGAATCCGGGGATAAGATATTTGATTATATCTCCAACTTCGACAATTTCAGATCCCTGATCCCGGAAGATAAGGTCAGGGATTTCGAGTCATCAGGGGATTCCTGCCGGTTTACCGTCGAAGGGATCGGGCAGGCCGGGCTGAAGATCGTTGAAAAGGTGCGCCATGAACTGATCAAGATCAGCAGCGATGAGAACACGAGTTTTGATTTCCTGCTGTGGATACAGATCAAGGAGCTGGCACCTGCCGATTCACGCATTAAGATCACCACGGAAGTACAGATTAATCCCATGATGGCTGCCATGGTGAAAAAGCCCTTGAAAAACTTCGTCGACACCCTCGTCGAACAGGCTGAGAAACTGGACTTTCAGTAGTCCCGGACAGTGGCTGTACACGACAGACAGGGTAAGCGGACCGTAACCCGGTACGTGATGAACTCCCCCTCCGGCATCAGTCCAGGTATTCAATTTCCTTGAAACCGAACCTGCGGACCCCGCCCCCTTCCAGCCGGACTTCAAGCTCACCGCCGGGCAGCACATCAGAAATGCTTGCAGTAAATACCTCCTTCCCGTCCGTATAGGCAGCCGGAATTCCCAACCGGTATAAATGCTTCAGGTAGGATTTACTGACCCGTTCTGTATTCCCCGTAAATAATACCTGGTACCAGCCTTCCAGGACGGTCCTGAAATCTTCAAGCAGCATATTCATGTCAAAATGGCATCCTTTTTCCAGCAGTAGTGACGTCGGGGAAGGTATGGACGGATCAAATTCCTCCTGGTTTACATTCAACCCGATCCCGATCACCGAGTGGCTTATCCTGTCCCCGGTGATACTGTTCTCAATCAGTATCCCGCTGATTTTTGAGCTGCCGGCAAGTATGTCGTTGGGCCATTTAATAATGGCTTTAACATCATGATGATCAAGCGTTTCAATCAGCGACAGGGATACGATCCCGGACAGGTGGAAGGCATCTGCAGGGGACAGGAATTCAGGCCTGAGGAGAATGCTGAACAGGAGGTTCTTTCCCCGTTCACTCGACCATGTATTCCCCTGCTGCCCTTTACCGGCACTCTGGTAGGCGGTCCTGACCACCGTGCCCTCCGCCAGTTCCTCCCTGGCAAGCAGGCGGTTCAATTCCTCATTGCTTGAGCCTATTTCCGCATATACCCTTGTATCCCTGCTTAATTTTCTGA
>CBFDEE010000400.1:0-2094 GCA_965603745.1 uncultured Bacteroides sp.
ATTTTTTAGCATAACAATACACTTCTGTGCTGCTTCAAGGGCTATGGCCTGATGTTTTTCGCAGTGAATAACATCTGTGGAGATTGATGTAAATGGAACTAACTCGGGCGGATCGAAGAGTCCCAGTCTGAACCTGCTTCTAAGGAGATAGCTCAATGATTCATCGATCTCAGCTTCGCTTATAAGTCCCTTTTCAACAGCTTTGAGCAGGCTGGGGAAAGTATTTCCACAATTAACATTCACCCCGCTTTTCAGGGCCAGGGCTGCGGCTTCTGCCGGGTTGGATGATGTTCCGTGTCCCCTGAAGAAATCATGTAATGCCCCGCAGTCCGAAACAATATGTCCCTCGAATCCCCACTCATCCCTCAGTACTTCCTGCAACAGGTATTCACTGCCGCAGCAGGCCTCGTCGTTAGTACGGTTATAGGCACACATGATCGATTCCACACCTGCGTCCACCAGTTCATGGAATGCATACATGTAGGTTTCGTACATATCCTTTTTTGAGGATCTGGCATTGAATTCGTGACGGAGTCCCTCGGGACCGCTGTGCACAACATAATGCTTGCCGCAGGCGCCGGCCTTGAGGTATTTTGGATGGTCTCCCTGGATCCCTTTGACAAGCGATACCCCGATTTTTGAGGTCAGAACCGGATCCTCCCCGTAGGTTTCCTGTCCCCGTCCCCACCTGGGATCCCTGAAAATATTAATGTTGGGCGTCCAGTAGGTTAGTCCTGCGTATTGTTTGGATATGCCTTTCCTCTGGGCGGCGTGGAACATGGCCCGGCCTTCATCCGATATTGCCGTCCCGATCCGGAGGATCAGGTCTGTATCCCAGGTTGCCGCCAGCCCGATGGCCTGCGGGTAGACCGTTGCCCTGCCGAACCTTGCCACCCCGTGCAGGCATTCACTCCACCAGTGGTACTCCGGGATGCCGAGGCGGTCTACCGGGGCACTTTCATCGATCATCTGGGAGATCTTTTCTTCCAGTGTCATCCTTGACAGGAGGTCTGCAACCCGCTCTTCCGTTTCCCGGTCCGGATCCATCCATATCTGCTCGTAGACGGTTCTGGTTTTTGATTTACTGCTGTCCCCCTGGCATGAGGTGAGAAGCATCAGGAAGGCTGAAATCCCCCCCAGGGCATAAAGGAAATGTCTCATGTTTCGTGTATTGGATTTGGTTTATGAATTCTGCTTTTCGTCGTGATGGTATTTAATGACCCGGATGGTTTCCATGGTTATCAGCCCGTCTTGAACACTCTCACCGAGGAAGTGCAGGATGCTGTTGATCCGTTCCTGTGTATCGATAATTTCAATGATCATTGGCAGGTCCTCCGACAGGCGAAGCACTTTCGTTGTATGGAGCCGGCTGAATTGACCAGCAGGGTACCGACCGGAAAAAGGCTTCCGCTCAGCCTGTGGGCCAGTCCGGATGCCGCATACCTCGTGAGTGTTCCCAGGGCGCCCCCGGTCATTAAAAACAAGAGTTTGATCATCAGGAGTCAGAGTCAATCCTCACAAATGTAATGGAAATAATAAACAATGTTTCAACAATGCTGGCTAAAACCTGCTCCAATAAATATCTTTACCAAAACGCCCAGTTATGAATAATATCCCCGTCCTTCACGTGACCGAACGCACACTTGCCGAGGCTTATGAAAAAGCACTTGTACGCCTGTATAATGAAGGTACCAGGTTCAAGACCCAGTACGATAAGCCGGATGATCCCCCGAGCCTGGATTGCACAATGAATGCTACAATCCTCGAACCGGAAAGCGATCCCATGGTGCACCAGGCCTTTCCGGGAGGGATCGATGATCTGAAAGAATATGTGCTGGAGCTCAAGGGTTACAAGGACCACTGGGTAAAGAACATGAACGATCCCGGGGATACCCGCTGGGAGTATACCTACCATGGCCGCCTGCAGCGATATGGCTCATGGAAGGAACTGAAATATGCCGATGGAGAGAAGAAAAGGGTGGATGTCGGTTTCCAGGTCGACCAGGTTGAGCATGTCATCAAGAAACTGGTCGAGCAGCCTTTCACCCGCCAGGCCCAGATGATCACCTGGATGCCCAACCACGATCTCCAGGT
>CBFDEE010000401.1:0-2091 GCA_965603745.1 uncultured Bacteroides sp.
AATGGCACGGGGCCCGGGGCCGATATCAGCGACCGCGCAGACTGGAGCCACCAGCTGAGTGATGGACAGGCCGCTTCCTACACGATGCAGAATATATTCTCAAAACAGTCGAGTCCGGATTTTTCGTCGGACTGGAATCCCAACGTGGATGCTGACACAGTGTATACGATCCTGAAAAGGAACATCGTGATTTTCATGGATTCGGTCAACCTGGATGCCAGCATCGCAAGCCTCAAGCTCAACGGGGAGGAACTTCCCGGCTGGAACCCGGATTCGCTGGAATATTTTGTGGAACTGCCTGCCGGTACCACAGAAATCCCGGTAATCGAAGCGAGTGCCTCCAATCCCCTTTCCAGCGTTGAAATTGAATACCCGGATGCCATACCCGGCTTTGCAGGTGTGACAATCCTGGCCAGAAACCAGGCAAGCCACCAGTCATACAGTATCTACCTCTCCACAGACGGTGCTTCCGGCAATGCCCTGCTCGACAGCATTAAAATAGCCAAGATCCATGTTCCGGGCTTTGCCCCGGAAACCTTTGAATATGAGATCATCCTGCCTGAAGGGACCAACAAGTATGCCCCTGTTTCTGCATACAAACAGGCTCCGGATACGAAAGTCAGTATTACCAAGCCACAATCATTTCCCGGTACGTATACCATCGTAGTTACGGCCGTCGACGGCAGCAGCAACACCTATACCGTCGATGCATCTATCTCAACCGGAATATCTGAAAAGGCCATTTCACAGATGCCGGTCTTTATTGATCCGGCAGGAGGAAGGGTATGCTTCAGGGTGGACGAACCTGTCAGCGGTCCCATATCGTTCAAGCTTTACAGCTTAAAGGGTTTTCTCCTGTTCGAGAAGAAATGGGATGGAATATCCGCAGGAGAATATCAGATACCTTTTAAAGACCACATTAACAGCGGAATGTACATCTATCAGCTGTACGGTGGAGATTTCCTGAACAGCGGTAAAACGGTGATAAGAACAGGTGGCATCTGATCCCATGATAAAGATGTCTACTGAATATTTCCTCTTCTAACACTGAAAGATTATATACAATGACCAGAAGTATGCTACTCAAAGCATCCTTCTCAGTGATGTTGCTTTGGTGTTCCATCATCACCTCGCTGAATGCCGCCGATGATTCCTTACAGGAACAGCTTGGCAGTCTGATAGACATCGTTGTAGACCAGGGCGGGAATGGTGATTATACAAAAATCCAGGACGCGATCAATGCGGCCCCGGACAACAGTGAGACAAGGACCGTAATTTTTATCAGAAACGGTGTTTACCATGAGAAACTTATTGTTCCGAACGAGAAGCCGAACCTGACCCTGGTCGGGGAGCATGTGGACAGTACTGTTCTGTCCTACAATGATCGTTCAATGCTGACCATCGAGCTCAACACATTCACCTCTCATTCGGTAAGGATTGATGCGAGTGACGTTAAATTCCTCAACCTGACCATTGAGAATCCAGCGACGGAATCACAGGCTGTTGCCCTTCACGGGAATGGAGACCGGCAGACTTTCGCTCACTGCCGGATACTGGGCTGGCAGGACACGTATTACAGTGATATGCGTTCCAGGAACTATCTCAAGGATTGTTTCATCGAAGGACGGACCGATTTCATTTTCGGGTTCGGCGTTGCCTTATTCGACAGTTGCCAGGTCTTTTCCATCCAGGGAGGCTATGCAACAGCTGCTTCCACTCCGAGGCATTATGATTTTGGAATGGTATTCCGTAACTGCAGGTTCAATGCGGCTCCTGGATCGGGCACCTATGTTCTGGGCAGGCCCTGGTTTGATTATGCAAGAACCGTGCTTCTGAATTGTTTTGAGTCCGGGGAATTATCACCAGTGGGTTGGAATGTCTGGAAAACCGGAAGGGATACCACTTGTTTTTATGCTGAATACCAGTGTACGGGACCAGGTTCAGATACCAGCGGCCGGGTGGAATGGAGCCACCAGCTCACGAACGGAGAAGCTCAGGAATATACGATCGGAAACATCTTCAGCGCCGATAATTTCCCCCCGGGCGATGATGATTACCTGGACTACTGGGAAACGAGATTCAAGGATCACC
>CBFDEE010000402.1:0-2003 GCA_965603745.1 uncultured Bacteroides sp.
GTTTCTGATGATTTAAAAATCTATATCCGAAAAAATGCCGACTAAGGCCCTTGTCATAGGCGGATCTGCCGGAAGTTTCCAGGTTGTGATACGGATACTCGAATTGTTCCGTCCAGATCTGCCCATTCCCGTATTTCTTTGCCTGCACCGGCTTAAGCAGGTCAGGAAAGGATTTGAGGAGACGCTAAATTACAATGCTTCCTTACCGGTGAGGGAGCCTCTGGATAAGGAAAATATCCGTCCGGCAAGAGTATATCTCGCACCTTCGAACTATCATATGCTTATTGAGAAAAACCACAGCATTGCACTGTCGACGCATGAGCCCGTGAACCATTCCAGGCCTTCCATCGATATATGCTTCTCCTCGGCAGCCGATGTCTATGGCGAGGGACTGCTGGCCCTCCTCCTGTCCGGCGCCAACCAGGACGGTACCCGTGGTGTCGTTGAAGTAAAAAGGATGGGGGGTGCTGTTGTGGTTCAGGATCCCGAAGATTGCGAGATCAGCACCATGTGTGAATCTGCCATAAAATTAACCCGGCCCGACCAGATATTAACAGTTTCAAAGATTATTGAATTTGTATCTTTGCTTTAAGATGGACAATGGAGACAGATACAGGATTATTATTTTAATATCATTCATACTTCTGGTGATTTGTTCTGCTATCCTTCTAACAGGACTCTGGAACAACCTGAGCATGAATCCGGCGATCCACGCCGGCAACGGTCTTTACTTCATGGTTTTCCTGATCCTGATCCTCGCCACCCTGATATTTGTGCTGCACCTGCTAGACCAAAACCGGACTGTAAAACATGTCCCGGAAACGGAATTCCGGGAAGCGCAGGAGGATGAAGCGGAAGAACAGGCCGTGGAATCTTTTCTTGCCCCGTTTGAAGTGGATGTTGATATAATAGCAGAAAGCATCGTGCCAAGGATCGATCCCAAGGAAGCCGTCGGAGATTATGCGGAGCGCATCCTGTTTAACCTTGCAAAGCATTTTGAGATTGCCCAGGGTATTTTGTACCTGAAGAATACCGGAAGCCAGGAATTCGAACCAATCTGCACCTATGCATATACCGCCGATGGTGGCCCGCCATCCTTCAAACCCGGTGACGGCCTGCCCGGCCAGGTGGCCAAGAATAAAACCCTTCTGAACCTGTCCATCATACCCGAAGGCTACCTTCAGATTGAATCCGGACTCGGTAATTCTTCACCTAAAAGCCTGCTTATCATTCCCCTGCTGCTGAACAAGGAAACCATAGGGATCATTGAGCTTGCATCATTCAAGCCTGTCGATAAAGAGATGGAATGGACGTTTAAGAACCTGGCAAAAATTATAGGGAACGCCCTCATCACCAAAATCAAATCAGAAAATAAAAAATGATAATGACCAGGAAACAGTGGGCTTTTCTGATTTCGGTGCTTGCGGGACTGGCATTTCTTTTCCTGACGGTAATTGTTATAACGGTCCGCTCAGGACTTCATTTTAACATCGGCAATTTTCTTTACATCCACAGGGCACATCCTGAAATTTCAATTCTTTATCTGCTGGTCCTGTTGTTTCCGGGACTCGTATACATCCACTTCAGGAGAAAAGAGGAAGAAGGGGATCGTTTTCAGAAGATCATTGACCGGAAAAATGAAACGATTAACCGGAATGCCGAATTTGCTAAAGAAATCGGTGAAGGAAACTACTCCGTCCATATAATCCCTGAAGGGGAGCAGGATGTACTCGGGAAGTCCCTCCTGGTCATGAAGGATAACCTTCTGGCCAACCACCGGAAGGAATCGGTCCAGAACTGGATATCAGAAGGAAAAAACCTGGTCTCCAATATCCTGAGGATGTACAATAAGCTGGAAGAGCTGGGGGATCATGTGCTGGAACACCTGGTGAAATACATCGATGCCATTCAGGGTGCCATCTACCTGTACAACGAGGAGAATGATACCCTGGTTAACCTGTCTACCTATGCATATAACAGGAAAAAATACACAAGCAAGGAAT
>CBFDEE010000403.1:0-1977 GCA_965603745.1 uncultured Bacteroides sp.
GCATTGTGTGGACGGAGATAATGTGGGATCCCCGCTGGGAGCGCCGGAGCTATTCGGTTATAAAGATCTACGATACGGAAACGAAGATGGAGCGTATACTCCGTCTGCGTACCCGGTATTTCGCTCCGGACATTTCTTCGGACTGTAAATTCATTACAGCCGTTGAAGTTGATGAACAGAACAGGTATTTCCTTGTAATAATAAGGAAAAGGGATGGAGAAGTACTGACCAGGGAAGGCATTCCTGGAAATGAATACCCCCAGTATCCGGTATGGAACGAGAAAAGGAACAGAATTTACCTGAGCGCTCTGGGGGAAGAGGGGAAAAAGATAAAATATTACACTGTTGAGACAGGGGAATGGGGGACGGTTTTTGATGCCGGATTCACCGATATTGCAGAGCTGGATTCGCGGGGGGACTACCTTGTATTCCGGGGTGCATTTTCAGGGATTGATAATATATATGCTCTGAACCTTGAAAACACTCAATGCCAGAAGGTTACATCGTCCCGATTGGGAGCTTTCACACCCGCCCTTTCTGCGAATGGCGACACACTGGTTTATGCCGACTATTCTTCGCAGGGATATAACGTAGTCAAAACAGCGTTTGATCCTGCGAAATTTACTCCGCTGGAGGTCCAGGGGGAGCCCAGGGAACAGTTAAACCTGCCGTCTGAAAAGGAAGAATCAGCAGTGCCCGTGCCAGGCCGGCCTGCCGAAGCATATGAAACCACGAAATATCGAAAAATCACAAACCTGTTTAATTTCCACAGCTGGGCTCCCCTGTATGTTGACATTGATGATCCGAGCATCGAGAACCTCGAAGTATCTCCCGGTTTGATGCTCCTGTCTCAGAATATGCTGAGTACGGCAACCACAATGCTGGGATATGAATACAACCTGAAGGACAGGGATCATTACCTGCATACATCTTTTACCTATTCGGGATGGTTCCCGGTGATGAAATTTTCAGTCGATTATGGGGGAAAACCTTCGGTCCACGATCCTCCGGACAGTTCGCTTTCAAGGGTCCGGACTGAATTAAGGGCCGGGACAAAGATCCACCTGCCACTCAACCTCACGTACAACCGATTCGTCATGGGGGCACAGCCCTCCGTCGAAGCCAGCTACAGCAGGGCGTACTTTTATTATACCGGGCAGGAAGCATACAAAAGCGGAATGACATACATGGATTACCGCCTTTATTTCTATAATTATCTGAAAACTGGCAGCAGGGATATTCTGCCTCGTCTGGGACTGGTCCTGGACCTGCATTACAGAGACACTCCCTTCGAAAATGAACAGCTGGGTTCACAGGTTTACGGAGCAGGCACAATTTACCTGCCCGGGCCTTTACGGCATCAGACCCTGCGTATATTCGCGGGAGCTCAGAAACAGGATCCCGAAAAATACCTCATGCACAATATGATGTCCATGCCCAGGGGCCATCATTACTATTTTGCAAAGGAATTGCAGAAATTATCACTGGATTATGTTTTTCCCGTTGCATACCCTGACTGGCAGGTTTGGCGGGCAGCTTATTTCAAAAGATTTCAGGGCCGGTTCTTTTACGATTTTGCCTTCGGAAGGGATGTGTATACCGGAAACAATAACGGGAAGGAAAACCGCAGTTTTGAGTCCCTCGGCATCGAACTGACCACTGACGTTCATGTGGCCCAGATCTTTGTACCGTTTAATATTGGCGGTAGGCTGATCTGGATCCCGGAAACGGGAAAGACCGTAGCGGAATTCATGTTTTCGGTGGACCTGAACCAGTTTTAAATGAACGCACCTGCCCCTGTCTGAAACCCGGGTATTGTACCGGGAGAACTTATATGTGGACTGAACCTAATCTTCCTCCCCGCTGCTGAATTCGTATTTAACTTTAAAGTAACCGGGGTAAACGATCTCAGAAACTCCCACGAGGATTGTTGGTTTAAGCTTGATGCTTACCCTGGTCGGACGCTTACTCGCATCG
>CBFDEE010000404.1:0-1925 GCA_965603745.1 uncultured Bacteroides sp.
ATTATATCAGGCACACCGGGGACCAGGATTACCTGGCTGAAGCGGGACTGGAAGTTCTGATCTCCATCTCGAGATTCTGGGCACAGCGTGTGGACTTTTCCCCCGAGAGGAAACAATATGTTATTCTCGGTGTTACCGGTCCCAATGAATACGAGAACAACGTGAATAATAACTGGTATACCAATACCATCGCTACCTGGACCCTGGAATATACCCTGGAAGCCATCGAAAAAGTAAAACAGGAACATCCCTCTGTCTTTGAAAAGCTTGCAGGAAAGATACAATTCAATGAGAAATCTGAACCTGAAAACTGGAAGGATATCATTGAGAATATGTACTATCCGGTATCCGGCGAACAGGGTGTTTACCTGCAACAGGATGGTTTTCTTGACAAGGATCCCACAACTGTAGACGCACTGGATCCTTCCATCCGGCCCCTGAACCAGTACTGGTCATGGGACCGGATCCTGAGGTCCCGCTTCATCAAACAGGCAGATGTGCTCCAGGGCATGTATTTCCTGGAACACAGGTACGATGTGGAAACCCTGCGGAGGAATTTTGAATTCTATGAACAATGGACCGTACACGAGTCCTCATTGTCGGCCTGCCTGCACTCCATTCTTGCCGCCCGGATCGGTGACATCGATAAAGCATATAATTACTATCTGCGAACCGCCCGGCTTGACCTGGATGATTATAATAAGGAGGTTGACGAGGGACTGCATATTACAAGCATGGCAGGAACCTGGCTGGCCATTGTGGAAGGATTCGGCGGGATGAGGATCAAAAACGGAATAATGGGCATCAACCCGCTGATACCCGGACAATGGGAGTCCTATTCCTTCCATGTGCGCTTCAGGGACAATCTTATGAACATCCTTGTGAACCACGAAAAGATTGAGATAAACAATCATTCGGCTGTCGACCTGGAAGTCATTGTATACGATAATAGATACACCATTGAAAAGGGCGGCAATTTAACGGTCAGTAAAAATATGTGATCCGGACTAATCTCCTGAATCATGCACAGAGCTATCCGTATTTCCTATATTGCAGTGTTAAGCGTATTATGCATTTCTTTACTCTGGGAATGTAAACCGGAAGGTGAAACCGGGTCAGTACGGACTGAGAAGGAAACCACCCGGGGCGCAGGCAATAACGTCACATTGAAAGCAGAACTGAAAGATGCATTTACCATCACCGCAACGCTCAGCGGTGAAATCCCCTTGCGGAAATCCTCGTACCGGGTCACCGATGCTAAAGGACACGGATTACGTATTGCCGATGTCCTTTCAGACACGTCATCCACGATACAGGTTCAGCTGGCTGAACCCATGGATATCAAAAGAGTATACTACCTGGAAATACCGGCATGGAGCGTAAAGGTATTCTGCTCATATGACGGGTGGTTCAGGAAACTGTATTCACCTAAAGAACTTGGTGCTGAAATTGCAGGAGAACAGACGAGCATAAGGATTTTTGCACCACGGGCTGAGCTTGTCAGGGTATACCTTTATCATAACAGAGATGATGAAAAAGCCTTCAGGGTGGAAAAGATGATGCGGGACGAAATGGGAGTCTGGGAGTTCGATTTTGAGGGGAACCTTCATGGGGTATACTATGATTTTACCGTTCATGGATCTTCGGATCCCGGTAACCACTTTTTCGAAACAACCCCAGTACACATCACAGACCCTTACGCAAGGGTGAGCGATAATACCTGGGGGAAATGCAGGATATGGGAAAAAACCATACCTGCGACACCCCTTACAAATGGCATCCCCCGGATGCAGGACGTTATCGCATATGAAGTACATGTGCAGGATTTCACCGATCTTTTGCCCGTTGAGGATAAGCATAAAGGAACCCTCCGGGCCATGCACACCCCGGGTTTAAGAAATTCAAAAGGGGCAAAGATAGGGTTT
>CBFDEE010000405.1:0-1867 GCA_965603745.1 uncultured Bacteroides sp.
TGCTGGCATCGGGCGAAAAGAAGTCAAAGGTTGTCCTCGTCCGGAACCCGGAAGTGCTGGACAGCAATTATAAGATCAACGGGGATCTCCTGCAGGAAATGCTGGACAAAGCCGTGACTACGGCACTTGGAATAGAAGACGTAGGGGAAGCGTGGAAGAGCATTATAAAACCTGAAGACATTGTCGGTATCAAAAGTAACGTCTGGAGCTACCTGCCGACTCCCTCAGAACTTGAACAGGGCATTAAAAAGCGGGTTATGGAATGCGGGGTACCTGAAAATAAGATCGGGATAAGGGACCGCGGACTGCTGAGTGACGATATATTCACGAGTGCAACAGCCCTCATTAATACACGGCCCATGAGGACCCATCACTGGTCGGGTGTGGGAAGCCTTATCAAGAATTACATCACCTTTGTATCCAGACCGTACGAATGGCATGGCGATACATGTGCGGACCTGGGACAACTGCTGGAGCTTCCCCTGGTTAAGGGAAAGACCCGGTTGAACATCCTGGTGATGCTTACCCCGCTTTTCAACGGGTCCGGTCCCCATCATTTCAATCCCGAATACACCTGGCCTTATGCAGGCCTGATTGTAGGGACCGACACGGTTGCCTGCGATGCGGTCGGGGTTACCATCCTCCAGAATAAGAGGAACGAGTTTTTTGGCGAGGAACGCCCGCTGAATCCTCCTCCCAAGCATATTTTCCTTGCTGACACCAGGCACGGCCTCGGAACGGCAGATCTTTCAAAGATCGAACTGGTCAGGCTGGGGGACGAGGATGGAATACTGATCTGATCTACGGTACAGCAATTCCGTCCTGCAGTGAATTGAATTTCCGGATATCCCCGAAAGCTGCATTTTCCAGCAGTGGGCGAATACGCTCAATTCCTGCAAGTGTTTTCCGGTCCGTTACATAAGCCAGGACATCAGCAGTGATCCCGAGTCTCAGTCCGTTGAAAAGGAATGTATTCACCGCAACTTTGGAGGATAGGATCTGGTATTTTGGTACCTGCCGGCTTCCTTTTTCGGTACCTGAATGAATTTCCAGAGTAACGAAATGGTTTATCCCTGCTTCCTGTGCCATTTTCTTTACAAGCTTGTTGAAATACGGTGTATGGTAAAACGGGAAACAGGTTCCCCCCGGATAAGCATTGCCCGAATATGCCTTTAGTATACCGGCTGCGTACTCATTCATCGGAACCACACGGCAGCCATCAACTCCTGTTCCGGGCAAGCGTAAATGATCTCCATAAACATGCGCTTCCTTCAGCTGATATACACGGGATAGTTTAAGTCCCGAGAAACACATAAAACAGAATATATCCCGTACTACTTTCAGATTTTCGACTGAGAACAGCTCAAAACGGCTGATTTTCATGAGCTCCTCCCAGTCCAGGACCAGGTCAGAATCCTTCAGGCGGGGCTTCACCTCCCAGGAAAATTCATAGTCCCTGTACGCAGTGCTCTTGTTATACCCCTTGTCACCGGCCCAGTTCAGGAACCATTTCAGGATATTGATGTTCTTTAGTATAGTGCTGTTCGAGTGATCATACTTTATCCTGAAATACCTCGCATATCGATCAATAAAGTCCGCATCGATCCTGTTAAATTCTATTACCATCTGTTCCGTATCCGAAAATCTACGAAGGTGGTTATACATGGTCCTGATTTGCCTGAAGGTATAGATACTCCAGTGTGAATGGTTCTCATCAATAAAACGCATCAGTATATCGAAGAAATCAACATTGTCCTTCCTCCTCCTGGTTTTTAACTGCTCCCGAAGATAGCTGGTACCGGGCCTTACTCCCGCCGCCCTGGCTTCACGATAGACAGCCTTAACTTCTTCGCCCAGGGATTGCAGA
>CBFDEE010000406.1:0-1838 GCA_965603745.1 uncultured Bacteroides sp.
TGTTCGGCTCCCAGTCTGAGTGCTGTTCGTGCACAGTCCATCGCAACATTTCCCCCGCCAACAGTGACGACCCGCTTCCCCTTGACAATGGGAGTTTTATATTTGGGAAAAAGGTAAGCTTTCATGAGATTGGCCCGCGTGAGATACTCATTGGCGGAATAAATTCCGTTCAGGTTCTCCCCCGGGACGTTCAGGAACCATGGGAGTCCCGCTCCCGTTCCAAGGAAAACAGCATCGTATTCCTCAAGCAGTTCGTCGATGCTTTTGATCATGCCGATCACATGGTCCATGAAGATCCTTACACCCAGCCTTTCCAGGTAATTTATCTCCCTGAACACAATGGATTTGGGGAGCCTGAATTCAGGTATCCCGTAAACGAGTACCCCGCCCGGCTCATGGAGGGCTTCGAACATGTCAACCTTATGTCCCATGCGGACCAGGTCGGCTGCGGCGGTGATTCCTGCGGGACCGGCACCTACTATGACAATTTTCTTCCCGCTTGATTTTGGTTTTTTCGGAAGTTCAGCCTCTCCCTGTTCCGCTTCCCAATCCGCCAGGAACCTTTCCAGCCTGCCAACGGCCACCGGTTCGTTCTTTACCCCGAGTATGCATTCCTTCTCGCATTGTTCTTCCTGGGGACATACACGTCCGCATATGGCAGGCAGGATATTTTTCTCTTTCAGGAGGTTTATTCCTCCACGGAAATCATTATCCGCTATATGCTGGATAAAGCCCGGAATATCGATCTCCACCGGGCAGCCAGCGATACACTTTGGCTTTTTGCACATCAGGCAGCGTTCCGCCTCAAGGATCGCTTCCTCCGGGGAATACCCGTAGGGCACCTCATCATAGTTCCTGACCCGCTCCTTCGCGGGCTGCTCCCTCATCGGGGTTTTTGTGGGACTGACTTTCGCCATTGTGTATCAGCTTCTGCTTACCGGTTTGCTTAATGCTATGCTGGTTACTAACTCTGCTGTCTGTTGCTGGTGGATTTTAATGGTGTCCATGCTCTCCATAATTATGCCGCTCCTGTGATACGATTTCTTCTTCAAGGTATGCTTTCCTGCGCGCCAGGATCAGGTTCCAGTCCACCAGGTGCCCGTCGAAATGCGGACCGTCCACGCAGGCAAACCGTGTTGTGCCGTCTACCTCTATCCTGCATGCGCCGCACATGCCCGTTCCGTCTATCATGATGGGATTCATGCTGACGATGGTTTTAAGACCGAATGGTTTTGTAACCTGGGATATCCGGTACATCATGAACGTGCACCCTATCGCCAGAACACGATCGTACTTTATGCCGGATTCAAGGTCGGATTGCAGCTGGTCATGTGAATGTCCCTTGTATCCTTTCGAGGCGTCCGTTGTGGCGTATTTTACCTCGTCTGATATTTCTTCGAGTTTCTCATCCCAGTACAAAAGGAAATTACTCCTGGCTTCCGAATAGCAGGTAACATGATTCCCAAGTTCTTTGAGGGCCCTTGCAGCAGGGAAGATGCCGCCGATCCCATAGCAGCCGCCCACGAGGGCCACCCTGCCGAATTTCTCCATTTCGAAGGCTTTTCCAAGGGGACCGGTAAGTGAATAGATCTCGTCCCCGGCCTTCAGTTCGGCCAGGCGCTCGGTACTTGAGCCTATGGAAAGGAAAATGAAGGTGATCGTGCCTGCATCCTCGTTCCAGTCTGATACCGTGATGGGGGTCCGTTCACTGTATTCATCGGGTATGATGATGATGAATTGTCCAGCGCGCACCTTCCTGGCAATATCTCCTGCCTCCACGGTACATTCGCAGACGTTCGTAGCAATTTCTGATATTTCGAGGACCTTTGCCATTTTAT
>CBFDEE010000407.1:0-1783 GCA_965603745.1 uncultured Bacteroides sp.
AGACCGATGAGGATATGGCTTTCCAGGAATGATACCAGGAGGAAAACGCAGGATCAGTAAATAAACCTGCCGGCGGTATTTTCGATGATCAGTTCTTTTTGCTCTGAGGCTTCAACACGGCCGATGATGCGGGCATCTATATTGAAATCCCCGGCAAGGGAAATGATCCCTTCCGCTTCATCCTTCCCCGTATAGATCTCGAAGCGATGGCCCATGTTGAAGACCTGGTACATCTCCTCCCAGCCGGTACCCGATTGTTCCTTTATCAGCCTGAACAGCGGCGGAATTTCAAACAGGTTGTCCTTTACCACCCGAACCCGATCAACAAAATTCATAACCTTTGTCTGGGCACCGCCCGAGCAGTGGATCATTCCACGGATCCCGGGTCTGAATTCATCGAGCACCCGACTGATCACAGGAGCATAGGTGCGGGTGGGAGACAGTAC
Source organism: uncultured Bacteroides sp. (assembly GCA_965603745.1). Taxonomy (GTDB): domain Bacteria; phylum Bacteroidota; class Bacteroidia; order Bacteroidales; family SM23-62; genus SM23-62. The sequence goes on from CBFDEE010000407.1 coordinate 447, forward strand.
AAGTTTGCCGGCATTAACGGGCTCTCCAGTAGCCGGATCTGCCGGGGTTCCTTCCACCGGGTCGGTCAGGCGGCAGTCCCCCGCATAAACCAGTCCGGGTGAGATGGAGGGATCATAGGATTCCGGGTATTTTTCAGCGTAGGCCTTTGCAAAAACATCGTGCCGGGCGGATGTAAGCCCGTTGCTGCCCATTCCCCCGTTATAGGCCTTTTCATAGGAAGCCTGGCCGAAGGATGAGAGTCCCACAATAACATCCCCCGCGAGGATATTATTCTCAATGACATCGTCCCGTTTCATCCGGCAGGTTACGGTTGAGTCAACGATGACAGTCCGCACAAGGTCACCGACATCTGCCGTTTCGCCTCCCGTGGAATGGATATTGATCCCGTGATCACGAAGCAGCCGGAGGAATTCTTCCGTACCCTCGAATATCTCGGTGATGACTTCGCCGGGGACCAGCATTTTGTTCCGGCCGATAGTGGAAGAAAGGAGGATGTTATCGGTGGCGCCGACACAGAGAAGGTCATCAAGATTCATTACGATGGCGTCCTGGGCAATGCCTCTCCAGACGGAAAGATCGCCGGTTTCCTTCCAGTAGATGTATGCCAGTGAGGATTTTGTTCCGGCTCCGTCTGCATGCATGACAATGCAGTGCTCCGGGTCGTTTCCGAGGTGGTCGGGGACGATCTTGCAGAACGCCCCGGGGAAAAGTCCTTTGTCGAGATTTTTTGTGGCACGGTGGACATCGGTTTTCGAGTGAGACACTCCCCGCTGGCCGTATTTGGATTTTTCTGTCACCCTGTGGTTCCCGGGTTTTAATCCCCCGGCGATCGGATTTTAACCTGCCGGTTTGTAATCGGTCCTCAGAACCCGGAACTCCGTACGGCGGTTCAACTGGTGGGCTTCCTCCTGCCGCGTGGAAGACAGGGCATTGATAAAGTCCTCATCCAGAACAGTTCCCTCCGGCAGGTAGGTATAGTTCTCGCTGATCCGCTTGGTAACCGTCTTGGGCAGGGTCTCCCCGTATCCCATGGCACTAAGGCGTGCCGGTTCTATGCCCCTTTCGATAAGGTAGTCGACGACGGACTGCGCACGTTTCTGTGACAGGTCCATATTGAATTCATGCGAATCCCTGGCATCTGTATGAGCCATGAGCTCAATGGTAACGGTGGGATTGTCGTTCAGCGTTTCGATCAGCTTGTCCAGCGACACCATGGCCTCGGGCCTCAGATCCCATTTCGCGAAATCATAAAATACATTGCTGTTGGAAAGCTCAATGCTTTCAAGAATGTTTGACAGGTAGATCGTCGTCCTGAAATCGGTACTTTTTTCCTGCC
>CBFDEE010000408.1:0-1780 GCA_965603745.1 uncultured Bacteroides sp.
TTCAGCAGTTTGTTCCAGGTGAACATTGCCAGGAGAACCGCAGACGGAAACACAGCAGCCATAACACGGAGCTCCCCGACGGAGTTTCCCTTTCCCTTCCAGTAAACATATGAGTGAGCAGCGAAATAAACCAGGAAAGGCATAAATCCGACCAGCACTTCGTTATAGAATCCACGGCGCTCATTCCTCTTAATCCTGAAGTATTGCATGGGGATAAGCAGGAGTCCCCCGGCAATCAATACAAAAAACGGAAAGCCGAAGATGGCATTGAACCTGTCCACATAATAAAACAGCGGTCCGCTCCCGTATATATCAAAGGCGTCTCCGGAATAGGGATTTTTACTTATGACCCAGAAAAAATCTCCATGGTGAAAACTACCTGCGAAACTGACCAACAGGAAACCCGACAGGAGAAAAGGCAATGCTCTCCATTGCCTGTTCAGCATATAGCCCATCATGAAAAACGGAAAAACGACGAATCCTTCTGTTCTTATGAATGGAAGCAGGGAGATCACGACGGCCGACCAGATCCCGTAATTCCTGAAAAACAGGTAAATCCCAAGGGCCAGGAAGAAACTGAACATAATCTCGTTCATTCCCGAGAGCATCATTACGGCGTAGACCGGGGCGAATACCAGAAGGAACAGGGACAGAACCGGTTGTCCGTATTTCAGCCTTCTTGCCGTAAGGAATATCAGAAGGGCGGTGCCCAGGCCAAGCAGGACATTCATTACCCTCAGGGCATTGTAGCCTAGCTGGGCAACCGGTGCCCGAAGCAGGGTGAAGACGGTTTTAGCCTTGGTATCGAACAGGAATCCCGGATAATCAAAAGAGTACCTGGCATAACGATAATGATTCAGGTCATCGGCACCTCCTGCTGTACCTTCGGACTGATATACAAAAAGTACGAAGCTTACCAGGAATGCGAGGAGCAGGTACCAGTGCAGGTTCTTATTAAAATCCTTGCTCATGCCTTGTCTTTGAATATCTTCCTGGAGAACGCATTGTATTTGATAATGCACCAGACTGCCCTGAATCCGTCACGCCAGTTTATCTTTTTTCCTTCTTTGTAAGTCCTTCCGTAGTATGAGATTCCCACCTCGTAGATCCTGATACCGGGCACCCTGGATATTTTCGCTGTCACTTCAGGCTCGAATCCGAATCTTTTTTCCCGCAGCCGGAGCTTCTGGATAATCTCTGTTCTGAACAGTTTGTAGCAGGTTTCCATATCCGTCAGGTTCAGGTTGGTCAGCATGTTGGATAAGAAAGTCAGCATTCTGTTACCCAGCGAGTGCCAGAAAAAAAGGATACGGTGAGGATTGGATCCCATGAAACGGGAACCGTAAACTACATCGGCCTGTCCGTCCAGGACAGGTTTCAGCAGGTCGGTATATTCCTCCGGATCGTATTCCAGGTCTGCATCCTGTATAATCAGAAACTCTCCGCTGGCATGATCGATGCCTGTATGTATGGCAGCTCCTTTACCCCGGTTCTTCGGATGACTTAAAAGCTTCATGTCCTGTTCGGGGTGATCTTCAATGAATTTCTCTATCAGTTCCTGTGTGCTATCCGTCGAGCAATCGTTGACAAGGATAATCTCAAGCATGATACCTTCAATCCGGACACCGGTAACCTTGTGGAGGATGTCCAGTATCGTTGCACTTTCATTATATGCCGGTATAATTACGGAAAGACGTGTGCTCATCACAAATTCATGAAAATGACAGGTTCAAAGATAGTTCATTATGCAAATGAGGCAACATCCTTTCCGCTGATCTCC
>CBFDEE010000409.1:0-1689 GCA_965603745.1 uncultured Bacteroides sp.
CGCGGGATGTTGTCGGAAAGCAGTTTACCCCAGTCGCTTGTCAGTACAAGGTCCTGAAGTGAATCCGCATCATAGCCAATGGCATACAACCCGCCAACGATGCTTCCCATACTGGTCCCCCCGATAAAATCAATCTTCAGTCCCGCTTTTTCGAGCACCTTGAGAACGCCCACATGGGCTATTCCTTTGGCTCCCCCACCGCTCAGCACGAGTCCTACTTTAGGCCTTCCGGATGAATCCACACCAGTCCTTTTCGATGAATCCACACCAGTCCTTCCCGATGAACCCGCTTCAGATCTTCCGGATTGATTTTGCTGCGCAGGCAGGGGTACGGCCATGCAGGAGAGCATGAATGAAACGGTCAGCAATGCAATGGCCTTCTTCATTTTTACAGATAGATATCGGGAACCCGGTCTCCTCGTTCCGATGGTTTGATTCAGGATCTAGATCCTGAGACCGATCACAAGGATGTCATCGACCTGCTCATAAACATCGCCTTCAGGTCCCTGAGGAGCTTTCCATGTTTCAATTTCATTATCGAGGATCTTGTAGATCTCGTCCATGGACTTATCCTGGTTTTCAATCAACAGCCTTTTGAAAGGCTTGTACATATACTTTTTTCCCTTGGGGCCTCCGAACTGGTCTGCGTACCCGTCAGAGAACAGATAGAATGTGTCTCCCTTGCTTAACGGAATTGTATGGTTTGAGAAATTTTCGGAATTCATATGGTAGGAAATGGGCATCCGGTCTGCCTTGGTCTCGTTCAACTCATCTCTGCGGATCATATAGAGGGGATTGTTTGCACCTGCAAATTCCATAGACATTTTTTCCAGATCAATGACCACCAGTGACATGTCCATTCCATCCCTGGCCTCACCCTCCTTACCGGTCTGTTTTAGGGATGATACCACATTATCGCGAAGGTCGTTGAGTATCCTGTCTGCCTCAAGGGTATTGTTTTCAAGGATGATCTTGTTCAGAAAACTCACTCCAAGCATGCTCATGAATGCTCCCGGAACGCCGTGCCCCGTGCAGTCAACAGCAGTGATGATGATCTTGTTCGCGGTTTCTGCAAGCCAGTAAAAATCACCGCTGACAATGTCCTTAGGTTTAAACAGGATAAAGTAACCTTCAATTTTTTCCACGATCCTGTCGGTCTGGGGTAGTATGGCCCGCTGTATCCTTTCCGCATAGTAAATACTATCTGTAATTTCTTTCTTTTGCGCCTTCAGTTCAATATTCTGTTTGCGTATCTCTTCGGTCCGTTCCTGGACGATGGCCTCCAGTTTTTCATTTTTCTTTCTGAGCCGCCGCTGTCCGAGCCGTACGGCAACATATACAAACAAGGCCAGCAGTATGATATAGAATATGTATGCAAATACGGTTCTTGTCCACGGTGGACGGATAATAAAGTTGTAACCTGTCGGTTCGCTTACATCACCGTAAATATTTTTCATACGCAGAAGGAATGCATATTCCCCCTCATGCAGGTTGGTAAAGGTTGTAACCCTGCGCCGTGACCAGTTGCTCCACTCGGACTTGCTTCCCTCCAGCATCCACGAAAACTCGTTATCATCTTCGTTATCATAAAAGGGAGAGGTAAACAGGAACGTAATGTCATTATTGGCATGATTCAGCACGGGGATGGCATCTTCCGGTTGCTGGAAAAGTACGCCAGGATCATCCGGT
>CBFDEE010000410.1:0-1663 GCA_965603745.1 uncultured Bacteroides sp.
AAAAGGATCGTAAAGAACCGTTCACCCGGTATCAGGAAATAGAAAAATCAGAACCAGGTTAGGGACAGGATCACGATTCTCAGGAGAATGTTCAGGTAGAACCGGTTATAAGCCATATTTCTTGATTTTATGGTAAAGGGTCGTGCGGGAAATACCGAGTTCCGAGCAAGCCCTGGAGTATTTCCCGTGATGCTTGATCAATGCTTTTTCAATGGTACTTTTCTCGACGAACTCCAGGTTCAGGGAACCGTTCTCGTTTGCCGCCTGGAAACGAAAATGAAAATCTGCAGGCGAAAGAACCTTTGATTCACACATGATAACGGCATTTTCGATGGCATGCTCCAGTTCTCTTATATTGCCGGGCCAGGTATGCGATTTGAGATATTCAATGGCCCTCTGTCCGACCCGCAGTCCGGGCTTCTCGTATTTGGAGGCAAATCGTTCTGTAAAATGTTCAGCCAGCAGCACAATATCATCTCCCCTCTGTCGTAAGGGGGGGAGTTCAATCTGGACCGTATTGATACGGTACAGGAGGTCCTGGCGGAACAGTTGCTCGTCCACCATGGCGGGCAGATCCTTATTCGTCGCGGAGATCAGCCTTATGTTTACAGGAACCGGCCTGTTGGAGCCAAGACGGGTGATCTCCCGGCTTTCCAGTGCAGTAAGCAGTTTGGACTGCAATGAAATGGTCAGGTTGCCGATTTCATCCAGGAACAGGGTGCCGCCATCCGCGGCTTCAAACCGTCCGCTGCGGGATTCCCCTGCTCCGGTAAACGCCCCCCTTGTATGCCCGAAGAGTTCGCTCTCAAACAGGGTGGGAGGAAGGGAACCAAGGTCCACCCTGACAAAGGCTTCATCTTTTTGCCGGGATTGCCTGTGCAGTTCCCGGGCCACCAGTTCCTTGCCGGTACCATTCTCCCCCAGAATAAGAACATTCACATCCGTTCCCGACACTTTTGTAATGCTCCTGAATACGGATTGCATGGCTGGGGAATCCCCGATGAATTCCGGGTAGAATTTCTGCAGGTCATCCCTGAGATTTGCATTATTGCGTTCGAGCTTTTCCAGCCTTTTTTTCGAGCGGTCCAGATCTATCGCCGCATTCATGTCGCGTATCAGTTTCTCTGCATTCCAGGGTTTCTGTATGAAATCTGCAGCCCCGAGTTTAAGCGCCCTTACCGCCAGCTCAATGTCACCATATGCGGTTATAAGGATCACCAGTGCCCCGGGATCTGCCTCAAGTATCTTTTCAAGCCAGAAGATCCCTTCATTCCCTGTGTTCACTCCTGCTGAAAAGTTCATATCCAGCAGGATGAGATCGAAGGATTCCTTTCGGATGTGTTCAGGGATAAGGTTGGGATTTGAAACTGTGGCGATATGCCCGAATTCATGTTTGAGCAGCAGTTCCCGATTCCAGGACCTGCCTGTCGTCATCAATGACCAGTACTTTGCCGTCACGCATATCAATTATTTTTGAATACAAATGTTTAAAAATTAAACATATTATGTTCAATAATAAAACATTTTTTATAACAGTTTATTCAGTTAATTTTGCAAACAGCACTAAATCAGGCAGGTAGAAAACTGGCATGTGATTTGGCATAACCCGAATAAAAAGCTATGTGGAGTACTTTCATCAAATCAACATTCCGTCTTCTGGTCC
>CBFDEE010000411.1:0-1577 GCA_965603745.1 uncultured Bacteroides sp.
TGGATATCGTCAACATCGCCACACACCACCCGTTTCATTATGAAACTACGCTTGCCTGCCTCGAGGCCGGTAAGGCGGTCATTTGTGAGAAACCCTTTACCATGAATCAGAGGGAACTTGAAAAGCTGGTCCGGGCAGCTAGAAGAAAGAATGTATTCCTGATGGAAGCGATATGGACAAGGTTCCTACCTTCCACGGGAAAAGTTTTAGAGATTACACATAACGGTGAACTGGGCAGACTTCAGAACATCTATACCGATTTCGGTTTCATGAAGGAATTCGATCCCGGGCGGGGTTACCATTATGCGGGATCGGGTATGAACAGGACGGTACAAGTTAATACAGCAACTTTATGAAAAATCTTTTATGCATTCTCAGTCTTGCCCTGTTGCTGGCATCCTGCAAATCCGGGGATGAGATACTTCCAAACGTCATTTATATACTGGCTGATGACCTTGGATACGGGGACCTGGGTTGCACGGGACAGGAACATTTCGAAACGCCGAACATCGACCGTCTTGCTGCTGAGGGGATGGTGCTGACCCAGCATTATTCGGGTTCAACGGTATGCGCCCCCTCAAGGTCTGCGCTGATGACCGGACAGCACAGCGGGCATACCCCGGTGCGCGGAAACCGGGGAACGCCTCCCGAGGGACAATGGCCCCTGCCCGATGAGGCATTCACCATTGCCAAATTATTGAAGCAGAAAGGATATGTGTGCGGGGCATTTGGTAAATGGGGACTTGGAGGCCCGGATTCCGGGGGGGATCCGCTCAAGCAGGGATTCGATGTTTTCTATGGCTATAACTGCCAGACACTCGCCCATAATTATTATCCGCGGCATTTATGGAAGAACAGGGAAAAGGTAATGATTGCAGGGAACGAAGGAAGCGGGCAGGAAACCTATGCACCCGTACTTATCCATGAAAAGGCTCTAGAATTCCTGGAAGCTTCCGCGAATGGACCCTTTTTCCTGTATTACCCCTCCGTCATCCCCCATGCGGAGCTGTTCGCACCCGAAGAATATATGGAAAAATACAGGGGCAAGTTCCTGCCGGAAAACAGTTTTAAGGGAGCCGATGAGGGACACCCTCACTTCAGGACAGGGGGGTACGGGTCACAGCCCGAAGCACATGCAGCCTTTGCGGCCATGGTAAGCCTCCTGGATGACCAGGTCGGGGAACTTGTTGACCGCGTCCGTGAACTGGGAATAGCAGAGAATACCCTCATCATTTTCACCTCGGATAACGGTCCCCACCTGGAAGGAGGAGCAGACCCGGATTATTTTAACAGCAACGCCGTTTTCAGGGGGTATAAGCGCGACCTGTATGAAGGCGGGATACGGGTACCTGCCGTTGCCTGGTGGCCGGGAATGATAGAACCCGGCAGCAGCTCCGGCCATATCTCTGCTTTCTGGGATGTACTTCCAACACTGGCCGAACTGACCGGACAGGAGATTTCTGTGCCCACGGACGGGATCTCTTTCCTTCCCACCCTCCTGGGCATGGATGAACAGCCCCGGCATCAATATCTCTACTGGGAATTTCATGAAATGAACGGAAGGCAGGCCATACGAA
>CBFDEE010000412.1:0-1553 GCA_965603745.1 uncultured Bacteroides sp.
CGTATAGTAAATTCTTTCGGATTGCCCAGGTTAAGGGGACCTGTAAGACCGTCAGCGGTATCCATCATGCGGATCATTCCTTCCAGCAGGTCGTCTACGTACTGGAAGCTGCGTGACTGTGAACCGTCACCGTACAGGGTCAGGTCCCTGTTCTGCAGGGCCTGCACGATGAAATTCGACACGACCCGCCCGTCGTTGGGGTGCATCCTGGGACCATAGGTATTGAATATCCTGACGATCTTGACTTTCACGTTGTTCTGGCGGTGGTAGTCCATGCATAGAGTTTCCGCACATCTCTTTCCTTCGTCGTAACAGGAACGGATCCCAACCGGGTTGACATGTCCCCAGTAATCTTCCGGCTGGGGATGCACTTTCGGATCCCCGTATACTTCACTGGTGGAGGCCTGCAGTATCCTTGCCCTCATCCTTTTTGCCAGTCCCAGCATATGAATGGTGCCCTGAACCGATGTTTTGATGGTTTTGATGGCGTTGTACTGGTAATGGACGGGTGAAGCGGGACAGGCAAGGTTATATATCTCATCCACTTCCATGTAGAAGGGCATGGTGATATCGTGCCTGACAAGTTCGAAGTACGGGTGGTCCAGGAGATGGACGATGTTCCTTTTTGTCCCGGTAAAATAATTATCGAGGCAGACAACTTCGTGGCCCTCGTTCAGCAGCCTCTCGCATAAATGGGAGCCGATGAAGCCGGCCCCGCCGGTAACCAGAATCCGTTTCATATGGCAGCGGATTTATAATATATGGGATTATTTCCTCCCGATACCGTAATATACAAAACCATTCTCTTCCACCTCGGCCGGGTCATAAATATTCCTTCCGTCAAATATGACAGTTTCTTTCATGAGTTTTTCCATAACCGGGTAGTTCAGCATGCGGAATTCAGACCATTCGGTTACCAGTATCAGTCCGTCGGAATCGATCAGGGTTTCGTAGCGGTCCTTCGCATATTCTACCTTGTCACCGTAATTTTTCTCGAATTCCTCCATTGCAACCGGGTCAAATGCCTTGACCCTGCAGCCGGCTTTCAGAAGCGCTTCAATAAGCACTGCGGCCGGAGCCTCCCTGGTATCGTCAGTATTGGGCTTGAATGAGAGTCCCCAGACAGAAAATGTTTTCCCTTTAAGATCCTTTTTATAATGCGCTGAGATTTTATCGACAAGGACCCCCTTCTGTTCCTGGTTCACGTCCTCGACTGCCTGAAGAATTCGCATGGGGTACCCGAAATCATGACCTGTCCGGATCAGAGCCTTGACGTCTTTCGGGAAACAGGAACCGCCGTATCCGACACCGGCATAGATGAACTTGTTACCAATGCGGCTGTCGCTGCCGATCCCCTTCCTGACAAGGTTGACATCCGCTCCGGCCCTCTCGCAGAGATTGGCGATGTCATTGATGAAGCTGATCTTGGTGGCCAGCATGGCATTGGCGGCGTATTTTGTCATTTCGGAAGACGCAATGTCCATGAATATGATCGGGTGCCCGTTCAGGGTGAACGGTTTATAGAGCCTTTTCATGATCTTCTCAGCCCTTTC